>JAYQWJ020000477.1:0-2676 GCA_035829175.2 Candidatus Albibeggiatoa psychrophila | reverse complement strand
TTGCAACATCTCTATTATTATTCCTTACTTTATTTGGTTTCTTCGGTTATCTGGCTTCAGTGATTGAGAACGTTCCTTAACGAGTTGCCGTTTTATCTTTCTTACTAAATACATCCGTCATTGATTTAATAATTTCTTTGCGAACCCGACGTAAACGCGGTCTATCTTTTTCAGCAAAAGGCATTGGGCGGCAATTCTGCATCGCTTGCAAACCGACTCTCGCGGTCATCACACCACTACCTAAACCTTGAGCCATTTGACCCGACATCACCGATAAAACCGAACCACCTAAAATTTCAGCCATCCCATCGGCAGCCATTTCACTCACATCTGCATAAAGTAAGTTTTGCACTACCGTACCGAACAACATAAATGAGCCTAAAAATCCGGGGCGACCACTGTATAAAGTGGCAATATCTTTTATCAATGCGGTATTACGCCATAACGTGAAAATAACATCTAACAAACCAATTGGGCTTAACATAGTCAATAATGCAGTTTCTTTAGAACGCTGCACCACAATTTGATAGGCTTGTTTATCAAGGTCTGCCATGACTTTTTGGGTAAATAATTCATACACTTCTTGGTCATGATGGGCATCTGTTACTGAGGCATAAAATTGATTTAAATTACCTTTCAAATCAGGGCGTTCTAAATACAAACTCGCAACCTGATTAACATAAGGCATTGCACATCCATGACCTTTAGAATCAAGCAGTTGTAAGCCTTTATTTTGTAATTCTGTCACCGTTTTCAATTGCAAAATTTTCTGATAAGAACGATAAGTTAAACCCAACGCCGTTGCAATGATGCCAGTGATTAAAACCAAGAATATTGTGCCTAAAACAAAGTTGTTATTATATTGTTCATCTAAAAATAAAGCCGTATCAACCAGCAATGCCAAGACTAAAAATGAACCCAATGAAACACTTAGCCAGCCCCATAAGCTCACATTGTCTAATTTACGCGGGGTATTTTGAATTAAGGTCGCAGCACCACCTGCATGGCTTACATCAACGCCATCCCATTCATCATAATCACTGTTATCAGGTTCATGTGCCATCAATAAGGCATTGGTTTTTAACGTCGCATCTGTAGGAATGATGACAGGCTGGATATAATTTAATTCAACTTTTTGTTCTTCGCCATCAATGTTTTCTACCATGTTTACATCAAAAATTTGTGGGGTTGCCCAAGCTGTTGTTGTCATTAGAACTTGTCTCCTAGTAAAAACTCCAATGCACGGTCAAGACGAATATGCGGAATTTGATTGCCGTTGCCATTGGTCAAACGCGGCGGTTTGAATTCAATAAAATTAAAGCGTCCATCAACCCATTCTTCAGGTAGTGGTATGTCCACAGGCACTTCTCCGGGGAATAATGCGATTGGTTGATTGCTATCTATTGGCACTCCCTTGATACAAGATATTTTTTGACCTTGAAAATTGGTATGTGCGGCTTGTGTGCACTTCACTGATGATAATGCCAAGGTTTCAGTTGTAACCCCTTCAAATAACACGTCATTATAAGATTTAGTCAGCATTTGTTGTAAAAACCGCTCTAAACTCGGCAATTGATTTGGCGTAACATGGTCAGCCTTGGTTGCAGCAAAGAGTAAGCGGTCAATTTTCAAGCCAAAAAATTTGTTTAACAATCCTGTTTTACCATATTCAAAACTTCGTAGCACCATATTCAATGCTTCGCGCATGTCGGTAAAACTAGAATAACCTATATTAAATGCCCGTAACATATCGACTAATACAATTTGGCGGTCAAAACTGGAAAAATGTTCGGTATAAAACTTTTTAATAACATGTTCTTTATACGATTCATAGCGTTTTTTCATGATTAAAAATAAGCTTTCAGCTGCTTGAGTTGTACTTTCTGGTAATTCTAAAACAGGGCAAAATTCTAATAATGGGGCATCTTTTAAATCACCCGGCATGGTAAAACGTCCCGGTTGTAGCAAACTGAGGTTATATTTTCGGTCTTTACAACGATGTAGGAAATCCGTATACAATTTAGATGCAGTGCGTAAAATATCAGCAGAAGCCTGTCCTGATACATCTTGTTGTGCCATAAATTCACGCCAATCTTTAGATAAACTTAAACGCGGTTCACGTTGACACATTTCTGCAATTTGCATTGACCATTCTTCATAACTTAATTCTAACAGAGGTAAATCTAATAGCCACTCTCCGGGATAATCTACAATATCTACAAACAAGGTATTAACAGGGCTTACCTTTCGAATCAATGGATTGTCAGATTGATAACGAATGGCAACCCGAATTTGGCTTAAGCCGTTGGTAGGTTCTGGCCACAACGGCTCTTCTTTACAAAGCTGCTCAATGGATTGGTCATAACGAAACGCGGGAATGTGCATTTCAGGGTGGTGCATGAGTTTTGTACCTTGCAAACGCCCACTACCAACAATATGGAAAAAAGGTAGGTGAGAACCTTCTAAACCATGTAAAAGTTGATGCACAAGAGAAGTAATAAAAACCGTTTTACCGCTACGGCTTAAACCTGTTACAGCCAACTTCACTTGACGGTCAAATGTGCGGTTTAATCTTTCTTTAAAATTAGCTTTTGATAAATTAGACAACCACTTATTGGCTTGTTCTGGTACTTCCACACGTTATCTCCATAATCATCTTGATTGGCGACTATTATA
>JAYQWJ020000476.1:0-2848 GCA_035829175.2 Candidatus Albibeggiatoa psychrophila | reverse complement strand
TACCTATAAAAACGAACGACTTTTAACCGTTTTCATAAACCCTTACTGATGTTTGGAGATGTTCTATGCTTGATTTTTTGCTAGATATGCCAATGGGAGAATTTCTCATCTATTTTGGCTTGTTCGCAATCACCTGTATTGCTGTTGGCTGGTTTTGGGTTAATGCTGATGGTTCAAGTCAATATAAATTACCCGCAGAAGAAGAATTAAATTCTTTTGAATTAGCGGCATTGCGCGATGGTCGTAAAGGTGTCATTCACACTGCATTATTTAATCTATGGAATCGTGGTTTATTAGCCAGCGACCGCAATAGTGCCAACCCAAAAGTACAGCGGGTTAATGTTGCAACAGATGATCCCGTAGGCGAAATTGAAAACGCGATTTATCAATTTACATGGACAGCACGCAGGCCTAGCGAATTTTTTACCGATGCGACTCTATGTAAAAAGATTGATCCGATGATTCGTCCGATTAATCGTAAATTGGAAAAAATGCACCTTAAATTTAAAGAAAATCATCTTGACCGCGCCACAATTGCTAAGTTTACGATTTTAGCACTGTTATTTGCGGCGGCTGGCACAAAAATTTATCACGGTATGTTTGCTGATGAACCTTTTATTTTTATTTTAGCGGCATTAGTTGCGGCTGTCGGTGTAACCCATTATGTCATTAAGCCCAGTCGTAATACGCGCTTAGGGATTATCCATGTTAGAAAAATGCAAGAACGTTTTGCATGGGCAAAAGGTGATGACTCTAATGGTTTAGACCCTACATTACGTGTTGCCTTGTTTGGTATTTCTGCCTTAAGTGGGATTACGATGTTTTCCTCATTCCAAAACACATTTGCAATAACAGATACGGCAGGAATGGCAACAAGTGGTGGCGGAGCTGGTAGTGGTTGTGGTGGTGGTTGCGGCGGTGGTAGTTAGTGACAGCCATAAAATAATTAACACCATAACTATAAATAATCATAATACACAGTTATAATGCTTGACAGATTTGCATACACAGATTGCTAACGGAGACCTAGAGAATGAGTACACCGCCAGATTTTACCAATCCAGAAGAAGTTATTAAGGCATTTAATCAGCAAGCAAGTGAAGTATTTGATGGATTTGCCTCCAGCCAAGCGCAAGAAATGGTTAAAGAGTTTAGCCAAGCGTGGAATTCAGTTGCAGCTCAAACTTTAGAAAATCCACAAGAGTGGATGGAAATGATGGCGAAGTATCAGCAAGAGCAGTTCAATTTATGGAGCAAGTTGTTTAATGTTAACGCTGAAACGATACCGGGTTTAAGTAAACTTGAGCCAGAACGTGGTGATCGTCGTTTTTCTGATAAAGAATGGGACGAGAATCCTGTATTTGATTATATTAAACAATCTTATTTATTGGCTTCTACATCGTTAACGCAATGGTCTGAATATGCGCAATTGGACGATGAAAACAAGAAAAAATTAGAGTTTTACACTAAGTATTTCATTGATGCGATGTCTCCGACTAACTTTGCGATAACAAATCCTGAAGTGATGCGAGAAGCGGTTGATTCAAAAGGTCAAAGCTTGTTAAATGGCTTGCGTAATTTGCTTGAAGATATGGGCAAAGGTCGTATTACAATGACAGATGAATCTGCGTTTGAATTGGGTAAAAACATTGGTGCAAGTGAAGGTGCGGTGGTTTATCAAAATCGCATGATGCAGTTAATTCAGTACAAACCAAGCACTGAAAAAGTGTCTGACCGTCCTTTGTTAATCGTACCGCCTTCAATCAACAAATTCTATATTTTAGATTTGCAACCTGCTAATTCGTTTGTGAAATATGCGGTTGACCAAGGTAACACAGTATTTTTGATTTCTTGGGTTAATCCTGATGAATCAATGAAAGATGTACGTTGGGATGATTATTTAGAAGAAGGTGTCATCGAAGCGACTAAAGTGATTCAAGAAATTACAGGCGCGAAGAAATTAAATGCTGTGTCTTGGTGTGTTGGCGGTACGTTGTTGTCATCTGCATTAGCTGTGATGCACGCGAAGAAAATACATACAAGTATTGCCTCTGCAACTTTCTTCACCACAATGTTAGATTTCTCTGATATTGGTGATTTAAGTGTATTTATCGATGAAGACCAAGTGGCTCAACGTGAAGCACAATTGAAGAAATCGGGTATTTTATCTGGTAAAGATTTATCCTTAGCGTTTTCAATGATTCGTGCTAATGATTTGATTTGGTCTTATGTTGTTAATAATTATTTGAAAGGTCAAAGCCCTGCGCCATTCGATATTTTGTATTGGAACAGCGACCCAACAAACTTGCCTGCTAACATGTACAGCGATTATTTACGCAACTTGTATTTAGACAATAAGTTGATTCAGCCTAATGCTTTGGAAATGTGTGGTGTGCCGATTGATTTGACTAGCATTAAAACCCCTGCTTATTTCTTATCTACCATTGATGATCATATCGCGCCTTGGAAATCAACATTTACAGGTACAGAATTGTTCTCTGGCAGCATCGAATTTGTATTAGGTGCAAGTGGTCACATTGCGGGAGTGATTAATCCTCCTGCGAAGAACAAACGTAATTACTGGTATGGCGGTGAATTAGGTAAAGGTGCTGATCAATGGTTAGAATCAGCAAAATCTGAAAAAGGTAGCTGGTGGAATCACTGGAGTGCATGGTTGAAAAAACGTGGCGGTGCTGAAATCGATGCGCCTAAAGTATTAGGTAGTAAAAAACATGCTGAACTTGAAGCAGCTCCGGGTAGTTATGTGAAAAAACGTATTACGTAATAACAGACTGACTGAATAGAAAAAAGCGGGCAATCTTTCGTGAGGTTGTCGGCTTTTTTTATG
>JAYQWJ020000475.1:0-6230 GCA_035829175.2 Candidatus Albibeggiatoa psychrophila | reverse complement strand
AAATATCGCCTGTTGCATGACAATATTGCCAGTTTATGCCTCCTGACCACTGTTTAAGCTGCGCTAAAAATGCAAAGTTTGGAATCGCTTCTCCTTCAAAAATACCCCAAATATTAATCATTTCACGCGCAAAGCCTGCTTTAGATCGCCAATCTAATTGGGTGACATCGACCGCTAGATGACATTCTGGACAAATATAAGAAAACTGGGATTTATCTTGTTGCCATTGCTGAATCATAAAATGCCAATCGAGCACTTCATGCTTACAGTGTGGACAACGCGGCGGTCTGACTTGTTGAGCATGAAAAAATAGCGGATTGGGTTGTGATAACACGATTTCAATATGACAAAAATTCACGTCGTTCAAATCTGCTGGCAATTCAGTTTTAATAGAAGGAGAACAACCTAAAAACATAATATGTTGAAAAAATTGTTGTCCGACTAAATGATGCGTTTGCTGCTTAAAATCAAATCTATCGCTAATCAATTGCGCTTCAGTAAGTGACGTAATAAAATTTTTTGGATTATCTAAGTGTTGTTGTGGAAATAAAACCAATCTAGGTTGTTGCATTATTATTCCTTTACAATAAAAATATATAGGTTCGTTAATAATGTAGAGACCGAATTAATAAGTCAATATTAAACAACTTGCTAAAATTTAGATTTTGTCAATACATTAGTTGATTTGCAAGACTTCTTTATGCAAGAATAGCCATAAGTTTTTGTAAATTTTATTTGAATATTCCCCTATTTGGAGTTTAAAGCCGTATGTTTGCTCATCCCACAAAACTACGCACATTGATTGGTTTAATTGTGCTTGTTTATTTGCAAGGCTGTGCCCTATTAGACCCTTATGCAAAAAATAAAGATGTCCCAACTGCGACCGATCCTATTGCAACTTATCCGACTCAACCTGAGCAACCTTATCCGCCTCAGCCAGAGCAGACTTATCCGCCTCAGCCAGAGCAGCCTTATACGCCATCACCCTATAGTGACCCTGTTATAGTCAACACACCAACGACAACACCTATACCGAATAATCCAAGTTATGACACAACAACGTATCATTATATTCAAGCGGGTGAAAACTTATATCGAGTTGGTTTAGCTTATGGCGTGACCACAAATGATTTATTGCGTTGGAATCCGAGTATTAATCCAAATGATTTAAGAGTTGGACAGCGTTTAGCGGTATCGGGTTCGCCGACATCTACCACATCGCCTGTGGTGACTTATCCTATAGACAATACACCAACAACCCCTGATTTTGGTTATGATAATCCTGCACCTGTTATCACAGCGCCTGTGGTAAATTATCCTAGTGGCGCACGCTATCATACTGTTCAAGCAGGTGAAACTTTGTATCGTATTTCCAAAAAATATGCTGTGACGGTTCAACAGTTACAAGCATGGAATGGCGGTCTTTCTCCTTCTTCATTATCAATTGGACAACAGTTAATTGTAAGTGCGGGAAGCTCATCTGCGCCAGTCGTCTCCGCGCCAAGTACGGGTTCTAGCTATCATACGGTGCAACGTAGTGATACTTTGTATAATATTTCACGTCGTTACGGCATAAGTGTGGCTCAGTTAGCCAACATCAATGGCTTATATGCACCCTATCCACCTTTGAGTCTGGGGCAACAATTATCTATCAGTCAAAATAACAATGTTGCACCAAGTCGCCTAAGTACAGCAACAGCCGCCCAATATCATACTGTTCAAGTAGGTGAAAATTTATATCGGATTGCGTTGAAATATGGTTATACCATTGAGCAAGTAGCCGCTTGGAATAATTTACGCACGCCATATAGTTTGTCTGTTGGTCAGAGTATCGTTGTATCGCCAAGTAGTGGTTTAGCTTCTCAGTCTTCTTATTATAAGAATACCAATAATAATACTTATACTTATACGCCACCACCGCCAACAAATAGCAATAGCAGTAATTACAGTTTGTTATCAAGCACTCGTGTCACGACACCCGCAACGTCTGCTCCATTACCAGTAAGTTCGCCAAGTTATCATATTGTAGAAAATAGTGAGACCTTATCAAGTATTGCTAAAAAATATGATGTCACCACGCATGAATTGGCTATTTGGAATGGTATCGGTACGCCTTATACTGTATTTCCGGGTCAAAAATTGTTAATCCCATAAATTAAGCCATATTTTGATAGGCGTAAGCTTAGTGTGAACAACTTTGCTTTAGCCTATCAGTCTTTGATAGTAGTGCAGGAGTGCAAAACTTGTTTTGCAGGTGACGATTTTAAGAAAAAGCAGCACTACATTTTATAGGACTACCCAGTCTTTTTAGCGCATTAGTTCTAGTTCACACCATATTATGTTTGCAATCTACCATCAACCAAATGTAGTGTTTTATCCATTTTACTAGCTAATTCTGGGTCATGTGTCACCAAAATCAAACTTGTTCCAACGGCCTGATTTAATTCTAACATTTGTTCATAAACTTTATTAGCAGTACGCTGATCTAAATTTCCTGTAGGCTCATCTGCCAATAAACAAGTTGGCTTAGTGACTAATGCTCTTGCGATTGCAGCCCTTTGCCGTTCACCCCCCGATAATTCACCCGGTTTGTGTTTTAAACGCTGTCCTAAGCCCACGCGTTCCAATATATCAATTGCTTGTAATTCCGCATCTTTGATACTGTCGCCACGAATTAACAACGGCATACATACATTTTCTAATGCGGTGAATTCTGCTAGCAAATGGTGAAATTGATATACAAAACCCAGATGACGATTGCGCCACAAACCCCGTTTCGTCGCACTGAGTTTATTAATCTGCTGTCCTGCAACCCAAATATCACCTTGAGTTGGCTTATCCAAACCCCCTAACAAATGCAATAAAGTGCTTTTACCAGAACCAGAATTACCCACAATCGCCACTTGCTCACCATTACAAACCAGTAAATCAATGCCGTATAGAACTTCAACCGATAAGTCGCCATCGTGAAAGGTCTTATGTAACTGCTGACATGCTAAGGCAATGTTACTCATAGCGTAATGCCTCCGCAGGTTGAGTTGTAGAAGCTCGCCATGCTGGGTAAATCGTTGCAAAAAAACTGATAACTAAAGACATTGAGGCAATTTTATAGACATCACTCCAATGTAAATCTGAAGGCAAATCACTAATATAATAGACATCAGAGGGTAAAAACTGCATATTAAACACTCGCTCAATTGCGGGAACAATCGTCTCGACATTCAATGCCAAACCAATCCCGCCAACCAAACCTAACAATGTGCCAAACACACCAATAAACGTGCCTTGCACCATAAAGGTCAGCATAATACCTTTTGGAGTCATGCCCAATGTGCGCAAAATAGCAATATCTGCCTGTTTATCTGTCACCACCATAATCAATGTTGACACAATATTAAATGCTGCCACCGCGACAATTAGAGTCAGAATAACAAACATCACTCGTTTTTCCATCGCAATCGCTTTAAAAAAATTAGAATGGCGATACGTCCAATCACGGCTTATATAACCTAAAGGTAATTTGCTTTGTAATTGATGTGAGAAAGAAATAGCCTGATCCATATTGGTGAGTTTCAAATTCAAACCATGTACATGCCCTTTTGGCAATCGCAGTAATTTTGCAGCATCTTCGATATTTAACAAAATATAACCGCTATCGTATTCATACATGCCGATTTTGAAAATCCCTTTGACCGTCATACGCTTCATGCGTGGGAAAACCCCAATAGGCGTAACCGATGTTTGTGGCACAACCACTGTAATCTTATCACCAATTGCAACCCGTAATGAAGCCGCCAATTCATGCCCAATGACAACACCAAATTCACCTGATTTAAGATCGTGAATACTGCCTTTTAGCATTTTTTGTTCAACTTGAGAAACCGACATTTCTTGCGTAGGATCAATGCCATGCAATATTGTACCGTATACATTTTGGCTATGGGTTATCATCGCTTGCCCTTCAATCGTAGGTGCAGCGCCAATGACTTCAGAATATTGTTTAAGCTGAGTCAATTGCTGTTGCCAATCAGCTATACTGTCTTGATAAAAAGTGGTAATTGTTATATGTGCAGACATGCCTAACATCCGTCCACGCAATTCTTTTTCAAAGCCATTCATCACTGAAATAACCGTAATTAGCGCAGTCACGCCCAAGGCAATGCCTAGAATAGACGTGAGTGAAATGAAGGAGATAAAATGATTACGACGTTTAGCGCGGGTATAACGTAAACCAATGAAAAACGGCAGGGGTTTATACATAAATGGGCAACTTTCCTTGAGAATTCAGCATATTTGGCAATATTGTAAAATAATGGGTCGTTTATTTATAGTTTTAAAACGGATAAAGGGCTTAGTTTATGTCACCTACAATTTTGACTTCGTATATGAGTTGAATATCTGTGTTGTCAAAAACGGTTTGTTGCACAAAATTAATTAAGCTTTCAATATCTTGTGCGCTGGCATTATCTTGATTAATAATGAAATTTGCATGTTTTTCTGATACACACGCGCCACCCATTTTATAACCTTTTAAACCTTGAGCCTCGATAAGTCGGGCTGCATAATCATTCGGCGGATTACGAAATACTGAGCCACAACTGGGTAGACCAATCGGTTGTGTTTCATTACGTTTCTGCATCAGTAGTTTAATATGTTGTTGTGCGGCATTATCAATTTGTGGGGATAATTTCAATTTGGCTGATACAAACCATTCATTTTGTAGCCCTTTAACTTGCCGATAGCCAATATCAAATGATTGTGGGTTACGTTTTTGTAATTGACCTTGATAATTTAAGGTGGTGACAGTTTCGACTAAATTCCAAGTTTCACCGCCCCAAGCTCCTGCATTCATTGCCAATGCACCCCCCATTGTTCCCGGTATGCCCGCTAAAAATTCTGCACCGCTTAATTGTTCTCGAGCTGAAAATCGCGCTACTTTGGCACAACTCACACCCGCTTCAATATAGAGATGGGTGCTATCAAGTAGTTGGATTTGATTTAATAAACCTGAAGTAAAAATAACGACTCCACGAATGCCACCATCTCGAACCAGTAAATTGCTGCCTAAACCAAACCAGAAAACGGGCATACTTTCAGGGATTCGTTGAATAAATTGGGTAACATCGCCAAGATGCGCAGGTTTATAAAACCAATCGGCACAACCGCCTACACGCCAAGTTGTGTATTTTGACATGGGTTCATTGGCTAGCAGTGCTCCTTGTAAGCCATGAATTTTAAAAGGAGGTTGGTTTTGCGACATAAGTTCTATATGAGTTCTATTGTGTTGAATATTAAGTGTGGGTTTATCTTGTTATGTTTGTATAAGGCATAATAACCTCATTTATTTCTTATTTTGCATTTTAGCCAAGAATGCTTGAATATCTTCAATTGAAAGGTCTTTTAGTCTGTCAGCAGCAGATACACCTTTTAATTTCTCTTCGGCTGGCAAATCTTTTAGTCTGTCAGCAGCAGATACACCTTTTAGTCTTATTTCAGCTGGCAATAAGTGCAAATGGTTTTCAGTGTAATCTCTGTCAAAATCTTCCATTGTGTAAGGCATAATAACTCCTTCTACTTGATACAATTCATATAATTGATTAAGTGCAGCTTTTTCCCGATGCGAATGCCAGTTATAATATACATCTCCATAAGCAAAACCTTCTGCTTTACCACTAAATAATTGCCATAACGCATTTTCTTGGGTTTTAGGAATAATGCTTAAGACAATAATACGAATTTGCCGATTGCCCCAAATTAGTTCAAAAACACCTTGCTGGATTTCTTTACACGGAATACCTGTTTTAAACAATTTAGTAGGATAACGTGTTGTGACACCATAAAGCTTAAACTGTTCTTGCGGTATCAATTCATCCAAAGCAGGAGTCATTTGCTTTCTATAGTTGACGTAATGCCCAATTAATTCTTCAATCGCCCAACTGTCTAGTGGCTCACGCAACGACTTATAAGTGATTAAATTATGCTCGACTAAATCTTCTAAACCAGACGGCAGCTTGCTGGCTAATGGCTCGCCTGTTATCTGCTTGATAATCACCACGTCTAAATACTGTTTTTTCAGTGATAATTCTTTCTCCAGTTCCACCACATAGTTAGAACCGATAAAAAAATCAGTGATAGTTAAACCAAAGAGACGATGCCAACTAATATTTGCCATAGCGTATCCTAATAGAATACTGAGCTTATGTTGCAGCCCAGCATCACTATCAACTACT
>JAYQWJ020000474.1:0-2701 GCA_035829175.2 Candidatus Albibeggiatoa psychrophila | reverse complement strand
GAAATAAAAGGCTTGAGTTTAGATTTTAAAAAACCTGAATTTCTACAACTAAAACTCGACATTTGGTACAGACATATTATTAAAAATAACTGATTGAACAATCCTATTTACTTAGCAGATGTGATTTATTATTCTTTTGACATCATATCGAACAACAGTAAAGACCACACTAAATAGGCTTCGCCTGTTGCGCTTATATCTCCGCCCTGAAGGACGGAGTTTTACGCGCTGTTGGATAAAAACATTTAGTTGCTAAGCCTTAAACGACAATTCCTTGATAATTCTTGGTCTATAATAATAAAAATAGATACGTCTTAGCATTTAATGGATAAGCCCGTTTGTCAATTATCCTACCCATATTTTATTCCTATGCACTCTGCATATTTTCAATATAATTAAAGATTTTTTGCGCTAATTTAGCGATAAAAGTGATGAAAATATATGAGCAAACTAATTTTTTTATTGTTGAGTCTTATTCCTACAATATTATTGGCGGAAATAACAACGGATGGAACACTTGGCGAAAAACTGCAACTCAATGCGCCTGATTATCAAGTCAGTGCCGATTTAGGTCAGCAGGTCAACAATACGCTATTCCACAGTTTTGAAACGTTCAATCTCAATGCAGGTGAAACCGCGACTTTTTTTGGTTCTGAGCAATTGGAATATATTCTTTCGCGGGTCACGGGTGAACAGGCTTCATTTTTAAATGGTGCTTTACGTACCAGTGGTGTTGATGATATTGAGTTCTATTTTATGAATCCTAACGGCATTATTTTTGGGCAACATGCACAACTGGATATTAATGGTTCTGTGTTTTTTTCTACTGCGGATACACTGTATTTGGCTGAAGAATTTGGTGATGGTACGGGCGAATTTAGTGCAACTCATCCTGAAAATACTTTACTCACAGTTGCTGAGCCTTTTGCATTTGGCTTTTTAGATAATGATATTGCGCCTTTAACAATCAATGGCAGTCAATTGCAAGTTGATGGTGGTAATTTATTGGGTATTGCCGCTGGAGATATTCATGTCACAGCAGGTGCAAATATATTTACTCTGGGTATTCCTGAAACCGACGTAGTCAAAGATGACGATGATTTTAGCTTAAGCAGCGGTATTGCACTTGTAAGTATTGGTTCATCAGGTTTTCTTGATTTAACTGGTAATAGCGAGGGATTGCTTATCAATGATGAAAGTGATCCTGCTAGTCCAATTCCAGTATTTAAAACAGAACAAAATCCTAGAAAGGTATTAATTGATTTTGATGGAGAAGAATGGGGCGATATTACAATTGATGAAAATTCACACTTAATTGCTGATAGCGAAGGTAATAGTGCAAGTTTAGTTTATTTACAAGCTGAAAAGATTATTTTTGATAATCAAAGCAGTATTCATGCAAATGCTTATGGAGACCAAACAATCAATGGTTTAGGCAATTACATTTGGTTATTTGCAGATGAACTCACTTTAGATAATCAAAGTCAAATTATTGGTCAGAAAATATCAGGTACAGGATTTGGTAGTGGTGTATTAGGTTTTGTTGATGAGAGTATCACATTACGTAATAACAGTAGTATGAGTGTTGATACCACAGGTAAAGGGAATGCAGGCAGTATTGTTTTATTTACCAGAAACTTAACCATGGATAACAGCTTGATGAGCACTCAGAGCAAAGGCTTGGGTAATGGGGGTTCTATTTGGATACAAGCAACGGAATCGATTAATTTTACGGGTGATGAAGAGAATATTATTGAAAAAATTAACGATTTATTCAGGTTTGCGGCTGACATCCAAGCCGAAGGTGAACAACAATTATTTCTTGATGAATTAGATAGTTTAACAAGACTTGATGCTACAAAGTTAAGAGCGGATTCAATTAATGGCGGAAATGCTGGGGCAATTTTTCTGCTGACTGATAAATTGACTGCAAATACATTTTTACTGACATCAGAAACAGTACGTGGGAATGCAGGAGGCGTATTTATTCAAGCGAATAATGCTGAAATTAAAGATTTTATATTTAGTAGTAGCGTATTAACCGAAGGCAATGGCGGGATTGTTTTTGTTGATATAGAAGATTCGTTAAAAGCTGAAGGCGGTTTATTTATTTCCGCAGCCAGAGGCAATGCTTCAGCAGGCGGAGTCTATATAGAGAGTGATATTTTATATTTTAATAAAACCAATATTTCGACAACAGCATTACGTGGTGGTGGTGGCAATGTGGTACTTAACGTGGATAACATCGCTTTATTTAGCACATCCCAAGTTCTAGCCAGCGCAGAAGAATCTAATGGTGATGGCGGTGATGTCAGTATTGAATATCCCGTTTATTTGGTATCAAATCATGGTTTGATTTTAGCGCAAGCCCGAGGTGGTCGTGGGGGTAATATTTCGATTAAAGCCCTTAACTTAATTGCGTCTAACGATACGCGAGTCAGTGCTTCTTCCGAGCAAGGGATTGATGGCATTATTAATATTCAAGCACCCGATGTCAATTTTAACGAAGCGTCTTTAGTGTTTACGCCTAAGTTTGCCGTATTAAATACCAATGTGCGTGATATGTGTAAAGTACGGATTGCAGACCAATTACCGACTGAATTTCAACTAGATTACTCGTTTATTGTTTTACCTTTTTCAGGTCAATATTCTAGCTTAGAAGACTGGCAACCAAGTTATACTCGTCAAGAATTTTCTTTAT
>JAYQWJ020000473.1:0-2992 GCA_035829175.2 Candidatus Albibeggiatoa psychrophila | reverse complement strand
AACTCTAAACCCAAAATCTGATTAACATCATCAGACTGGACACAAATATATTCAAGTGTTTGCTGTTCAGTCGCATGACCTAAAGCCTTTTGAATCAGTGCAACGGGCGTTTTATTTTTCCATTGAAAATACGCCCAAGTCCTACGCAAATCATGCGCTGAATGTCCTGTTTCACCTGCAAACTCACACCATTTTTTAACTAGCTTAGAAAATGCTGGAATTGTTAACGCTTTATCACGACTACGCCCAGCAAATAAAAAATCTTTGTCATCAAAATGACGAGAATCTAATAAATTTTTTACCGCATTCACGCATGTTTCATTCAATGCGACCGTGCGATACTTCTTAGTTTTCTTTTGCCATACCTTCAAAGCCTCACCTTGGGACAAATAACGCACTTGTCCCGCTTCCAAAGATAGTAATTCATTCGCCCTGAAGGCGGTATTAATCGCCAAAACAAACAGGCAAAAGTTACGCGGATGATCTTGTAAATGGCGTTTTATTTTTTTTAGGGTTTGCTGATCACGTAGCGGCTGCTTTTTCACTTCATAACCTTTCTCAGGATGATTATAATTTTGACCTTTTTGCATTCCCATTGCTGACATTCCTTATCATTGTGAATACATGATTTATAACACAATATCGGCTAAAATCAAAACAGGCAGAATGAACGGAATAAGTATGCCGAACACATGTGCAGCATAAATATACATCACCAATATGCTGCACGAACTTACCGCATAAATAATCAAGGATGAAACTTATGCCAGCACAAATCAAAATCAAAGACGCGGGTGGGCAATTCGTGCCTGTCGAAAAAAATGCAGCACAGCGTAATACAACTATTCATAAAACTGCCAAACTGATGGATGAGGTGCAGCAATTTAAACTGGAAATAGATCGGAAGTCATGGGAAATTTGGGACGCATTTTTTCAACAAATGTTTGATGAATATGGCATTAACTACTTCCGCGATGAAAAGAAAAAGCTGACATTTGTTAGCTTTGATGAGCAATACAGAGTCACTTTAACCTATCCAAATACCCTTAAGTGGAATGAGAAACTACTTATCGCACAGAAAAAAATGCAGGAAGTGATTAATGCCAACTCCCAAAATCAGTTTTTAAATTCTGTGTTTCAAGAATTCTTGCAAACCCAACAAGGCGGACAGGTTAATAAATGGCTGGTGTTGAAATTACTCAGAATTGACAATGCTGATCCACGATGGCAAGAAGCTAAAACGCTACTGAGTGAAGCACAATATGCCGTCTCTGGTGCAAGGTATGTACGTTGCTATCAGAAAAATGAACAGGGTAAGTGGGTATATATCAATCCTAATTTCACCGCTCAGAAATAATTAAGCTTGAAATACAAGCCTTTTTTGCTTTGCTTAACTTATTGTATTGAAATGTTTTCAAGGTGATATACAATGAGTTATACAAGGCTATTTGAGGTATTGTTAATGCAGAAACACCATAGAACCAATTGCTCAATTAATCTTAAACCCCAAGTTTTAAAAAAAATCCAAAAGATTGCCAGCGAAAATGAATGGAATTTATCAAGGACTATTGAGTATTTAACAAAAAATGGGTTGATACATCAATATCAAAACAAAGTAAAACCCAAACCTCAACAAAGAAATGTTGGATTAACTATAACGACAGAAATTCAGCTAAAACTTTCTGAATACAGACATTTACAATTTAAAAACAAATCTGCATATTGGAGAGAACTGATAAATATAGGAATAAAACACACACAAAAAGGCAAGGATGCCAATGAAAAAGAACCCCAACCTTTGCAATTATCATTGTTTTGAAACTGATTTTAAATTAGACAAGAGAAGCTTGTTAACACAGTTAGAAACTGCCGAACAATATGAAGACGCTATTTTGTCCGCAGCAGAAAAACATGGGGTACAACCTGCTATTATTTTAGGGGTTGGTTCGCGTGAAAGTGCGTGGGGCTTAACCCTACGTCCAAGAAGTTGTGCGGGAACAGGCGATTTTACTAAACGTAAGCCACGAAAGACACGTAAAGCGCGATTACCACCTAACGGATTGGGCTTTGGACGCGGATTAATGCAGATTGATTATGATTGGCATGAATTTGCGAAAACTGGACAGTGGCGTGATGCGGGGGCAAATATTGATTATGGCTGCCAAGTATTGCGACAGGCGATTGATTACATTGCAAAGAAAACTGAGTTACAAGGTGAAGATTTGATTTTTGCTGGAATCAGCGGCTATAACTGTGGAGCGTATAATGCCTACAAAGGAATAAAACACCAGCAATGCAGCGACCATTACACCACTGGGGGAGATTATGCCAGTGATGTGTTGAATCGTGCAGGCTGGTTTCAATTACACAATTGGTATTAATTTTATGTTAATATAAAACCTTCATTGCTACTTTTTGAAAAGAAAGTTTCAGTGTTGAGAATGGAAAATAATACAAGCCTCTTTTGCTTTTTGCTTAAGGGGTTTTATCATTTTCAGACTGTTCTAAATAATCGGTCAACACTCTAATACACAACTCCTTTAGGCTTGTACGCTCATTTAACTTTTGTTGCAGCAACCTAAGTTTTAAAGGCGCAGGTATTTCCACATTTAAACGTATGAAGGGTTCTTCGACGGTTGTATCTTGAACAGCCTCAATTGCCTTCTGCTTTGGCGTTGGCGGTACTTCCATTTTAAGCATGTGTAAACTCCTGTAATTCTCTTGCCATGGCTCGCATTTCCATCACCGCATTGTTACTCGTATCAAACACCGTTTTTCCTTTAGTGACACACTGCGCATAAATTGCCCTATTTACGGTCATAGCTTCAAACAATTTGAATTCATGTGCTTGCAACACCTCTTTTGCCTGCCTTAATAACCTTGTATTTTTAACTACACGAGACAGGACAAATGCAGCTTTTGGTTTCTCTGTGATTTCTTGTCGAGCTTTGATGACATCCACCAAGTCGCTACCAGCCCACAAGTCAAATGC
>JAYQWJ020000472.1:0-4958 GCA_035829175.2 Candidatus Albibeggiatoa psychrophila | reverse complement strand
TTTATACAGTATCACTCAACCCCTTATTGATAATGGCTCAATGAATTACAAACAATATTCGCCAATTAAACCGCTTTCAAACCATTTGGCCAATCAAATTGCAGCAGGTGAAGTGATTGAACGCCCCGCATCAGTGATTAAAGAATTGCTGGAAAATAGTTTAGATGCGCAAGCTACTGATATTACGATTGAAATAGAACAAGCGGGTAGTAAGTTAATTCGGATTCGTGATAATGGTTGTGGGATTCCTGCCGAAGAATTAGAGTTGGCAATACGTCGTCATGCCACCAGCAAAATTAATTCAATTGATGATTTAGAGCAGATTTTAAGTTTAGGTTTTCGTGGTGAGGCTTTGGCTAGTATTGCGTCGGTTTCACGTTTAACATTAAGCTCCAAACACTTTTTAGCGAAACATGGGCATCAATTGCGTTTGGAACAATATGAGCAACCGATCATACAACCCACCGCTCATCCCACAGGTACAACGATAGAAATCAACGATTTATTTTATAATACTCCCGCTCGACGTAAATTTTTGCGCACCGATAAAACCGAATTTAATCATATTCAAGAAATGGTAAAACGTTTGGCTTTAAGTCGTTTTGATGTCAGTTTTCAGCTTATTCACAATCGTCGTAGTCTGTTGCAATTAAAAGCCACTCAGGATGAAAAGCAACAATTACAAAGAGTTGCCGCTTTATGTGGACAAAATTTATTGGAACATCTTATACCCGTATCACATCAGCGAGAAAATTTATTATTAAAAGGTTGGATAAGTGAGCCGACTCATTCACGCGGTCAAGCTGACATGCAATATTTTTTCATCAATGGGCGGATGATTCGGGATAAATTGGTGATTCATGCGGTGCGACAAGCGTATCAAGATGTGTTGTATGGTGGTCGCCATCCCAGTTTTATGCTGTATTTAACGCTTGATCCTGCTGAAATTGATGTCAATGTGCATCCAACAAAAAGTGAAGTGAGATTTAGTCAAGGCGATGTCATACACAGTTTTTTAGTCAGCGGATTACAGCAACATCTTGCCAAAACTCAACCCCAAACCATAACACAAACCACAGAAGTCAAACCTGCTTCAAAACCATACCCAACGGATTCGAAACCCTCGCGCCCCAGCGTACAAGAAAGTTTACAAATGTATGAACGTTTAGCGCAACGTAGTGCAGAAAAGCTAGCTATTCCAATGGAATCCAAATCAATTGAGCATCAAGCGGAAAATGATAAACCTGAATTTGAATCAAACCCTGCGATTAGTTTGGAAACGATTAAAAGTGTAGAAATACCGCCTTTAGGTTATGCTTTAGCACAATTGGCGGGAATTTATATTTTAGCGGAAAATATCCAAGGTTTAGTGTTAGTTGATATGCACGCTGCACATGAGCGGGTGACTTATGAAAAAATGAAATTAGCTTGGCAAAATGATAAATTAAATACACAAAGTTTTCTTGTGCCTGTAGAAATGCAATTGACTGAACAAGAAGCAATTTTAGTTGAGCAGCATACGGAATTATTTAAAAAACTAGGCTTTGAATTGGTTTTACAAGATTTGACCTTAATTATTCAACAAATGCCCATTTTATTGCATCAATCTGACATTGAAAAATTAATCCAAAATATGTTGAGCGATTTACATCGTTTTGGTGTGACTCAGCAAATTGAACAGCATATTAACCAGTTATTGGCGACAATGGCTTGTCATCATTCTATTCGAGCCAATCGACAGCTAAACTTAAACGAAATGAATGGTTTATTACGCGAAATGGAGAATACCGAACGCAGCAATCAATGTAATCATGGGCGACCGACTTGGGTGCAATTAGATATGAAAGCGTTGGATAAATTATTTTTGCGCGGGAAATAAATAGGAGTGCAAAACTTGTTTTGCGAGTGACAACATTTCGAGTAATAAACTTGTGCGCCACTATTTGTTAATTAAGACTATCAAACTTTAACACCTAAAACCACTTCCTGACTCAACCAACCTTGTAAAATGCTTAAACCACCCTGAATCACAACTTCTGGCTGCGGGTGTTGTAATTCTTCAGCAATTTCAGCCAATAACATCCGTCCTGTTTTAGATTCATTATTTTTCAACAATTTTTCCAATAAACGTGCACTGACAGGATTTAACAAAACAAACTCAACGTCATCACTTAAATTACGATACACCAATAAATAAGTGGGTTGCTCTGGTGGTTCAGTGGGTTGAAAATCAGGGCTAATTTGATGCACGGGATATTGATAAGCCAATCCCCATACGGTCGGATTTAGATAAGGCACATCAGCCAACAAATCACCTGTTTGACTCACTTGACTCCAGTCTGGTTCGCGGGTATCAATCGCCGCTGCCAATTCTACCCATTCATAATGTGCTAGCTCATATAAAAACGCAGGCTCATTAGGCTGAGGTTCATGTTCATTTTCTAAATAACGCAAAAACTCCTGAGGCATTTGTGGAAATAGCGGGGTTTTGCACTGGTGCTTGATTAAAAATTGGCGTGCTAAATATTGCCATTGTTCAGTCGGTAAAATCTTATGCAACACACGGTAAGTATTGGATAATAAACCTTCCGTATTGTTATAAAATAATTCGCAATAGGCTGCCATACGCCGTTGTGCAACATCATCAGGAATGGGTGATTGTTCAGGGTCACGGATGTGTGCTGCAAAAGCGTATTGTACTTGTTGAAATGCGGAATTAGCCATGTTGTACTTGCTTAACGGTTTCTAAATGACGGGCTTGAATATCAACAATCATATCCACTTCTTGCAATAAATCACTCAAAGGTGGAATGTTGAAATCACGTTCTAATAAGGTTGGGAAAACGCCAAAACTTTGATAAGCAATATCTAATAATTCCCACACTCTTTCTATAACGGGTTTACCATGCGTATCAATGATAAAATCTTGTTCATTATAATGCCCTGCAATATGTGCATAAACAATGCGTTCACTTGGCAAGGCTTTCAAGAATGTTTCAGGATCATAACCATGATTGACGCTATTCACATAAATATTATTAATGTCGATTAAAAAATCACAATCAGCTTCATCTAATACTGCTTTGATAAAGTCAATTTCTGACATTTCTTGCCCCGGAGCTGCATAATAAGAAGCATTTTCCATGGCAATTTTGCGTTCTAAAATATCTTGTGTACGGCGAATACGTTTAGCGACAAAATGTACCGCTTCTTCCGTAAATGGAATTGGCATCAAATCATACAAATGACCATCATCAGCACAATAGGTTAAATGATCGGTGTAATGTAAAATATGATGTGTATCAATGAATTGCTTAATGCGTTGTAGAAAAGGCTCGTCTAAAGGGGCAGGGCCACCAATATTTAAGGACAGACCATGTGCAACGACAGGATAACGTTCAGTGAAATAGCGTAGTTTTTTACCGAGACGGCCGCCAACGCCCATCCAATTTTCTGGAACAAGTTCGATAAAACTAATTTGTTGGGGGGCTTGTTGCTCCAACGAATCTAAAAAATCTCGTCGAAGCCCCAGACCCGCGCCATGTAGTTTGTGATTCATAGCGAGTGTCCGAGGTTAGGAATAAAAGATTATTCTTTTTCTTCAACTGCTGGAGTAGCTTCTTCTACTGCTGGAACTTCTTCAGGCATTGCTTCTGACGTGCCTTTAGTTTCTTCCGCCGCTTCTTCTACTGCTGGAACTTCTTCAGGCATTGCTTCTGACATACCTTTAGTTTCTTCGATTGCTGGTGCAACTTCTTCTACCGCTGGAGCTTCAGGAGCTTCGCTAGCATAAACTGGCGTAGTCGCTATCGCAACAGCAAAAACAGAACCAAGTGCTAAAGCTAGAGCTGATTTAGTCATTGGAATATCCTCTTTTATATTGGTGTGGTGGACAAATAATACGAAACACAAAGCTGAAATATGGTCAAAATCAATTCCAACTTTACATTCAATATTATCAAAAACTATTTTAATGCAGATATAAGTTGCACTTGATAGGTGCTATTGTCGATAGGTTTTAACAAAAAGTCAATAGGTAATTTGAATGTTTTTGCCGAATTTGTTTGTTTATTGATTTTCTTATCATTTGTACATATAAATATATTTTTAAAACAGCTAATTGCGTGATTTTTTCTTTTTAAATAATATACGTTTAATTATACCTTGTTTGCCTATCTTGTTTGAATGTAAATAAAGTTATAATTGCAGGTAAAATAAATAATAAACAGTTTAATTTGAAGAAATGAGGATGTAAGGTTAAATTATCATGGCAGTTGTGTATTTACCACAATATTGGTGTTTTCCCAGCTTGCTGAAGATAGTGATTTGTTTGGCTAAAATGATGATTATCAATGAATTTTTTTACTGAAAATGGTGATGGATGAGCCGATTTTAAAACTAAGTGTTGGTTTTCATTTACAATTTTTCCTTTTTGTTGCGCATAATTCCCCCAGAAGATAAATACAATCTGTTGTTTTTGTTCATTAACTACTTGGATTACAGCATCGGTAAACTGCTCCCAACCTTTATTTTTATGTGAAGCAGGTTCGCCTTTTCTTACAGTGAGGATTGAATTGAGTAGCAAAACTCCTTGCTGTGCCCAGCGTTCTAAATTTCCCGAGTTAGGGATTAGTATGCCCGTATCTGCATGAATTTCTTTGAAAATATTTTTTAACGAAGGAGGTTGTTTGATGCCATCATTAACTGAGAAACACAAACCATTGGCTTGACCTGCGCCATGATAGGGGTCTTGACCAATAATCACCACTTTGAGTTCGTCGAATCCGCAGTGATGAAACGCATTGAAAACCAATTCACGCGGGGGGTAAATCGTATGCTGTTGATATTCAGCGTCAACAAAACAGGCTAATTTCTGAAAATAAGGCTTAGCTAATTCAGTTTCTAATTTTGTGTGCCATGAGGGCGGTAAGATCAAATTCATTGGTTATTGTTCAGTG
>JAYQWJ020000471.1:0-1486 GCA_035829175.2 Candidatus Albibeggiatoa psychrophila | reverse complement strand
CAATTATCAATTATCAATCCATTTTACGTCTTTAGTAATTTGAAGGCGTGCAGTATTTATTTTGCCTAAGTAACAGACCTTGTTTTGGTTTAAGAATGTAGTAGAAAAACGGTTGCTAATCCTAAAAAAGTTGCAAAACCAATTACATCTGTCACTGTTGTGAGAATCACGCCACCTGCTAATGCGGGGTCAATTGAGAAGCGTTTGAGTAATAAGGGTATGACCATTCCAGCCAATGCGGCAAAAAATAGGTTAATTAATAAGGCTATCCCAATAATGATGCCGAGTGATAAACTTTTGAACCATAATACCGCAAGTCCAGCAACCACTAACGACCATAAACAACCGTTTAATATGCCGACCGCCAGTTCTTTGCGTAATAGCCAAGGCGCATTAGTTGCAGACACTTGACCTAATGCCATACCGCGAATCACAACGGTCAGGGTTTGACTGCCTGCAATACCCCCCATGCTCGCAACAATCGGCATTAATACCGCCAACGCCACAATTTGTTCAAGTGCATTTGAAAATAAACCAATCACGCCCGCAGCTAAAAAAGCAGTGGCTAAATTAATCCCCAGCCAGACCGCACGTTGCATTGATGTGGTCAGAATCGGGGCAAACATATCGTCTTCTCCATCCAAGCCCGCCCGTCGCATCACCACATGGTCAGCGGCTTCCCGAATCACATCAACCACGTCATCAACCGTAATTCGTCCCAGCAACAAGCCTTTTTCATCAATCACAGGAGCAGACAATAAATCACGTTGCTCAAATATTCGCGCCACTTCGTGAATTGATTCAGTCACTAAAATAGGTTCTTGGGTTTTAAACATGACTTCTTCAACCGTTTTTTCTGGATCATGTGCGAGAATATCCATTAAATACAACATGCCTTGATAATAATTATCGCGGTCTACCACCATCAATACATCGGTTCTTTCAGGCAAGTCTTTTTTGATTCGCAAATAACGAATAATGGTTTTTAAAGTCAAATCTATACGAACGGTCAATGTATCAATATTCATCAAACCGCCAGCGGAATCTTCTGGATAGTATAAAATCTGAGTAAATCTATCACGTTGCTGCTGGTCAACGGCTTGTAAAACTTCTTCAATAACGGATTCTGGCAAATCTTGTAGCAAATCAACTGCATCATCAGTATCCATTTGCTCGGTAGCAGCCGCGACATCTTCCGTTGCCATGTCCTGCATTAAATCAGTGCGCACCGCATCATTGAGATAAGCCAGCACTTCTGACTCATCAATACTTTCCGATTCCCAAACGATGTCTCGCTGACGATTGGGTAGGGATTCTAATACAGTGGCAATTTCCGCAGGATGCAGATCATTTAAGATTTCATCTACTTGATGGAAGGCATTGTGCTCTAAGGCATTATGCACATCTTGTAATATTTCATTGGGGAGTGCTGTTGTCATAAGCATACCACGCATTCAGAAACTAAAATTATCGTTATTGTAACACT
>JAYQWJ020000470.1:0-3198 GCA_035829175.2 Candidatus Albibeggiatoa psychrophila | reverse complement strand
ACAAGTTTTAACCGTTATTTCAAACTTACCGAAACCTATTAACAATTAACAATTATCAATTATCAATTATCAATGTGTTGGTTTAGTGCTGAATTCCGTGTCACAGAGGATGGATACCATCTATCGGCAACAACAATCAACAACCACGCATTTGCGCTTTGTATTCCAATTGCCGCTTGAACTCATAAAAACCCATATCCGCAATATTTCTCGCCAGTTTTCTATTTGATAACATGCCTTTCACATTTAAATCTTCTATGCCAATCGTTGAAAATCGGCTGGTTAAATTACTGGTGAGTTGATGCAATGTATGGTTTCAAATATGCTTAAATTCTGCTCTGCAAAAACCACAATAAAAATATTGACTAACACTTCTTGATCAATTGATTATAAAATTCATAATCTGCTATTGTCATCATGATTTTGTTGAAAAACAAATATAATAGGCGCGTAAGCCTATAATCTACCTTAATCTTATAAGTCTTTTTTAAACGAAAAGGAAAATAACGGTGCTTTATGTATATATGACTTTAATTTTTGTTGTTTTTATTAATACTGCACAAGCCGATATTTCAATTAACAATGAGCAATTATCAATTAACAATGAAAAAACGTTCAATATTACTCAAGATTTGGGGCAAACGGTTGGCAATAATTTATTTCATAGCTTTGATAACTTTAATTTAAATCAGGGTGAAATTGCCCAATTTTCTGGTTCTGATTCTATTCAAAATATCATTTCGCGGGTGATTGGCGGTGAATCTAGCTTTATTAATGGTACGCTCCGTTCCACTATTCCAAACGCTGATTTTTACTTCCTAAATCCTTACGGCATTGTGTTTGGAGAATATGCACAACTGGATTTGCAAGGTGGTTTTCACGCTTCCACTGCGGACTATTTGAAATTATCAGATGGCGGTGAATTTCATGCACGTTTTCCTGAACGAGATATTTTAACCACTGCTCCGATTGCAAGCTTTGGATTTTTAAATAATACAGCCGCTGCACTATCATTCACAGGTACTCAGTTAACAACAGCATTGGATCAAGATTTTTCTATCACGGGCGGCGATGTCACTATCAGCCAAAATGCAAAACTACAAAGCTCTGGAAATTTCAGCATTCAAGCCAAACAATTCACTTTAGATAACAGCATATTAGCAATTGAACGCAGCCAACGTACAGCGAAAGTTCAACTGACCATTAATGCCCAAAATATTTCCATTCTTAACGGTTCACACATTACCACTGATGCGATTAATCAGAGTTTAGGCATTGATATTCGTTTAACAGCCACTGATAACATTTTAGCCACAGGTTTAGACAGCGATGGCAGTCCTGTGCGTTTATTTTCTACTGTTGGCATTCATGAAAATGATAATAGTGCTTTTGGTGATGTGACATTGCAAGCCAACAATATTGAATTTAGCAATGGCGCGGCATTATTCACCTTAAGCAAAGGACAAGGCAAAGGAGGAGACGCATTATTAACGTCAAAAAACAATGTGTTATTTACAGGAGGTCGTAATGAAAAAGAAGGGGTTTCAACCAGTATTTTATTAAGCACAGACAGTAAGCAAGAAGATGCTGGATCCAGTGGTGATGTAATTGTCAATGCCAAACAAATTACAGTCGATAGTGATGCCTATTTTTATACAGGTACAGATGGCAATGGATACGGCGGGGATATACGTTTATTTGCAGAACAGATTACTATCGATAATGGTGCTGAACTTGTTACTGGGACAGCGGGTTTGAAAAGGGGAGGCGATATTGAGTTACAAGCACAACAACAAGTCGCATTACAACATGGTGGTGGCATCTACAACCTCAATTATTATGGCAGTCATGGCGATACGGGCGATGTTATTATTCAAGCCCCCAATATGTTACTGAATAAAGGCGGCTTTATCTATATTAATGCTTATGGTGCAGGTGATGCGGGTGATGTCAAAATGGATATTGGAGACACTTTAACACTCAGTGAAGCATGGGAACTCGGTGGTGGCATTGCCAGCAGTATTTCATCTAATGCCAAACCACAATTAACAGGGGTTCAAGGCGGTGACAGTGGGCTAATTGATATTAGAGCCAAACAATTATTCATGCGCGATGGTGCTTATATCAGCGTAAGCAGCTTAGCAGCTCTGGGTTTACAAGCAGGACAAGGTGGCAGTATCAATATTGAAGTACAAGAAGATATTGATATTCAGGGGGTTAATCCTTTCGGTGAAAATGAAAATGGGTTTGCTTCTGGCATTTACTCAAGAACGGTGGGTAATGCAGAACAAGGTGGTTCAATTAATATTACTGCCAATCGTTTAAATTTACGTGACGGTGCACAACTCTCAACTACAACCTCAAATCAGTCTCAAGGCGGAAATATTCAGCTTGATATTGAAACAGCGATTAATATCAGTGGTGATGCCTCACATATTGAATTAAATACGCCATCAAACACCCAAATCACCTATTTAGACCGATATTCAGTTACACCCAGTTATAACCAATCCACCAGCGGCATTTACGCACGCTCAGAATCTCAAACCTTGAATGCAGGTGCAGCGGGTAATATCAGCTTAACAGCCCAGACCTTAAGACTTCAACAAGGCGGCACAATTTCAACAACCAGTCTCGGTGGTAATAATGCGGGCAATATTGATATTAACGTAACGCAATTAGAAATGGATGAACAAGCAAAAATTGCATCTGAGAGTCAGTTCACTAATAGTTATCAATTTGGCAGTGCAGAACAACGTGATTCAGCATTACTAGCACAAGGTGATGTGATTGAAGTGACTGATATTGGTAATGGTAAATTAGGCAATTATATCAATGCAGGTGAAAATTTAGTACGAATTCAACAGCCTATTGACAGCGTTGCCAACATAGATGAATTAGAGCAATTGACTGAAATCAACGAATTTACCGAAGGCGATATTATCACCGTACAAGATACAGGTAATGGAGAGGCTGCTCCTTTTATTTACGCACGGTTTTATTTTGAAGATGAACAAAGTTTAGCGACATGGGCACAATTTAAACCTACGGCTGATTATGTTGCTGATACGACTGATGGTTTAAATCGCATCAATGGACGCGCCTATTTTCCATCCGAGACATTACCTTTTGAACAAGGGGACAGAATTCATATTCAAGATATGGGTGATGGCAAAGCAGGCGATTTTGTGTTTGTTA
>JAYQWJ020000469.1:0-1875 GCA_035829175.2 Candidatus Albibeggiatoa psychrophila | reverse complement strand
CTAAATGTTGCCACCTTGATGTGTTATGTTCTGAGCAGATGATTCATACCAATTTATATTGATCCAGCGATTACAATTGAGCTGTCGATTACCATTAATTTATGATGCAGCTTACCCAATCTCGGCATTTTTGACTGAAGAGAAAGACATTGATGCCTTTAACATGCAGATATGTGGTTGCTGCCTATGCTTATTTTCTTTGGTCAGAATCGAGAATGTCGATTCATCTTAGTGATGATCATGGCATCATTGGAGGAAACGTACGCGTACTGGTAGCCAGAAAGGTTAACAGTTAATATATTAGAGTGTTTTCGTTACCGCTGCGTACCAAAAGAGCCAATTAAGGGTTAGCAGCGGTTATTTACAACGGATCTGCTACTAACGTTAGCCTTTTGTCAACAATGTTCTAAAGTCGATCAAAGCTGCATTAGCACGCGATATATAAGAAGCCATCACCAAAGAGTGATTCGTCACGAAGCCAAAGCCACTACCACTTAATATCACAGGGCTCCAAACAGTTTGTTGTGTGGACTCTAACTCACGAATAATTTGACGTAGACTGGCTAACGCATTCTTTTTGACAAGCACATCTTTAAAGTCAACTTCAACGGCTTTTAATTCATGCAATAACGCCCAGACATAACCTCGGGTCTCATAGAAAACATCATCAACATCCGCCCATTTTGTTTTTACACTGATCTTTGACGGCGTATCAGTTGATTGTTTTGCTTCTGCATCACCTGCTAAATCTGTATTTTCACGGTATTGCCCCGCACTTGCACTCAAACGTTGAGAGAATGATCCCAAGCGCTTTTCTACAAGACGCAACCACTCTTGAAGGTTGTCAGCACGCGTAAAAAACTGTGCACCCAGCTCATTGTTTTCACTCAAACGAATTAAGTACTTTTCTAAGTGCTTAATCCCTAACTTATACTGACTTTCACTTGAGGGCATTATCCAAGAGTCGGAATCAAAGTGTAAGCGTGGGCTTACTACAACAAGGTCTTTATCCTCTGACGATTGTGATTGAGAACGACTAAAATCATCTCTTAGTGAAATGGAAAGGTCACGCACATTAACAAGCACACCAAACTCCCAGTTTGGAATATTATCTAAATACAAACCAGGAGGTGCAATATCATTCGTAAGATAACCGCCTGGCTTGTCGAGAATTGTTGATGCTAAACGGTGAAATGTTGCGGTTGTTACAGAGCCAGTAACACGTCTTATTTCATTTTCTTTCGTTAGACTTTGGGCATTCTCCATTACATCAAAGGACGATGGTTCTGCGCTCCAAAAAAATCCCAGAAATAAAACCACGACAATGTAAGTTGCTACAAATAGCCCCAGCGTCCATTTTAACCCCTTCTCTTTCCACGTTTTTGGGTGATATAAACCTACGAATTCTTTGCTTTTAATACTTATTTTTTTCTTCGTTTCCATTAGTATCCTCTTACGTTCGTTATTTTTATATTGTTGTTTTACATTACTAATGTATGGGGATAAATCCAAAAAAACAAATATTATTTCATCCAAAATATTAATGAAAATTTGATGAATTCTATCCTTGTATAACAAAACTTCTATATGTCGCAGGCATAAAAAAGCCGCATAGATGACGCGGCTTTCCTGAAACAAGCTTCAGTAAAATTAAGACATGTTTTGGTAGTACAAGTTTTGTGGGTGGTTCGCATCAGCAAAGAAATACCAGCGTTCCGCTAATAGTCCTACGTATTGAATGAGAACAGCCGCCACAGGAATCAAAAAGCTACTCACCGCAAAACTGATCACAAGAAGTACCAATGGAACGGCAAATGTTAAAATAAACGCAATGTATTTGATGTTTTTCACAAAAGACTGCGACTTGCCATGAAA
>JAYQWJ020000468.1:0-3141 GCA_035829175.2 Candidatus Albibeggiatoa psychrophila | reverse complement strand
GATTCTGATGAAGTTAAACAACTTTGCGAACAATGGGCGCGACATTTTCAATAACGTCTATTTAATAATTTATGACGATGTTTTTTCTCGTTCCCACGCTCCGCGTGGGAATGCGTACTACGTCGCTCTAGCGACGTGTAATATTTTAGTTTATTTGGATTTATAGTTTTTTTCTTGTCGCTGGAGCGACAGGATAGGCATTCCCACGCGAAGCGTGGGAACGAGATTAATTTCTTACAGTATTTACTTTCCTCGTTTAGTCACGTAATCGTCATAATTTATAAAAAAATACTTTTCATTCAAGTAGTTAAATCTACACCTCATTTCATATTAGTCCAGAAAAAACAGCATATTTATGATATAATACTGACAATTTCATTAATTAAGACAGAATTTAGGGATAACCAGCTCTTATGGGCAAATTCGCAAAAGAAATTCTACCCGTCAATATTGAAGACGAAATGAAGCAATCCTATCTTGATTACGCCATGAGTGTGATTGTAGGACGTGCTTTACCCGATGTTCGAGATGGATTAAAACCTGTTCATCGCCGCTCATTATTTGCCATGAATGAACTGGGCATCTCGTGGAATAAATCCTATAAAAAATCGGCGCGTGTGGTCGGTGATGTATTAGGTAAATATCATCCTCATGGTGACACCGCAGTGTACGATACGATTGTACGGATGGCGCAAACCTTTTCCTTACGTTATCCACTGGTCGACGGTCAAGGTAACTTTGGTTCAATCGATGGCGATAATGCCGCGTCTATGCGTTATACCGAAGTGCGAATGGCGAAGATTGCGCATGAATTGATGGCGGATATTGATAAAGACACGGTTGATTTCGCGCCAAACTATGATGAGTCTGAATCTGAACCGAAAGTTTTTCCTACCCGAATTCCTAATTTATTAATCAATGGTTCTAGCGGTATCGCGGTCGGTATGGCAACCAATATTCCGCCGCATAATTTGCGTGAAGTGGTTAATGCTTGTATCGCGCTGATTGACGATGCTGATCTCACTATTGATGACTTGATGCAATATATTCCCGGTCCTGACTTCCCAACGGCGGGGATTATTAATGGCATAAAAGGCGTGATTGAAGGTTATCGAACGGGTCGCGGTCGAGTGTATATGCGGGCGAAAACTGCTTTTGAAGAAGCTAGCAATGGGCGTGAAAGCATTATCGTCAATGAGCTGCCTTATCAAGTCAATAAAGCCCGTTTGTTGGAAAAAATCGCCGAATTGGTTAAAGATAAAAAATTAGAAGGGATTAGCGAATTACGCGATGAATCGGATAAAGATGGGATTCGAGTCGTGGTTGATCTCAAGCGCGGCGAAAGTGCTGAAGTGGTTTTAAATAATTTATATCAGCAAACCCAATTACAAACCGTTTTCGGTATCAATATGGTGGCATTGGTCGAAGGTCAGCCGCGTTTATTGAATTTAAAGCAATTTATTGAATATTTCCTACGTCATCGCCGTGAAGTCGTCACCCGTCGTACTTTGTTTGAATTACGCAAAGCCCGTGACCGTACTCATATTTTGGAAGGTTTAGCAATCGCGTTGAGCAACATTGATGTAATGATTAGTTTGATTAAAGCGGTGAAAAGTCCACTTGAAGCCCGTCAATCGTTATTAGGTCGCACTTGGCAAGCGGGTTTAGTCGAAAAAATGCTTTCTGGAACGGATGCCAGCAAATCACGTCCTGCAAATTTAGAAGCCATTTATGGTTTGCACGGCAAAGAATATCAGTTATCTGAAACCCAAGCTCAAGCCATTTTAGAATTGCGTTTACACCGTTTAACAGGTTTAGAACAAGATAAAATTTTAGATGAATATCGTATCTTGTTAATCAAAATTGATGAATTATTACTCATTTTGAATGATGGCGGTCGTTTGATGGAAGTGATTCGAGAAGAATTGACCGCAGTGAAGGAAGAATATGGTGATGAACGGATTACGGAAATCCTTCACACCCAGCAAGACTTGAGTTTAGAAGATTTAATCACAGAAGAAGATGTGGTGGTCACATTATCACATGAAGGTTATGCCAAAGCGCAACCTGTGACGGCTTATCAAGCCCAAAAACGTGGTGGTCGTGGTAAGTCGGCAACCTCGATTAAAGATGAAGATTTCATTGATAAACTGTTTATTGCCAATACCCATGATACGCTGTTGTGTTTCAGTAGTCGCGGTCAAGTGTACTGGCTTAAAGTGTATGAATTACCGCAAGCTAGCCGTATTTCTCGCGGTAAACCGATTGTGAATTTATTACCATTAGAAGCTAATGAGCGGATTAATGCAGTGTTACCTGTTCGAGAATTTTCTGAGCATAGTCAAGTGTTTATGGCGACTTTAAAAGGAACTGTGAAAAAGACTAAATTGGTTGATTTCTCACGTCCGCGTGCCAATGGCATTATTGCGATTAAATTGGATGATGATGACCAGTTAATTGGGGTTGACATTACCGATGGGCAACGTGATGTGTTGTTGTTTAGCCATAATGGTAAAGCCGTTCGATTTAATGAAAAAGCAGTGCGTTCAATGGGTCGTACCGCGCAAGGTGTTCGTGGCATTAAGTTGTTGAATGATGATTATGTTATGTCGCTTATCGTGGCTGATGAAGAAGGCACAATCTTAGTTGCCACTGAAAATGGTTTTGGTAAACGTACCCCAATGGATGATTTCACCGCTAAAGGGCGTGGCACGCAGGGTGTGATTGCGATTAAAACTTCAGATCGTAATGGACGAGTTATCGGCGCGATTCAAGTGCAAGATGATGATGACATTATGCTGATTAGTAATAAAGGCACGTTGGTGCGTACTCGTGTTGAAGGCATTTCTGTGGTGAGTCGTAATACCCAAGGGGTGAATTTAATTCGCTTAAGTGAAGATGAATTGTTGGTTGGTGTTGAAGCGATTGCCGATATTCCTGAATTAGAAACTGATGAGGAATTATTAGTTGATGAAGCGATTGAGGGTGCTGCGGAATCAGAAACTGGCGATGAAGCGATTGATGATGCTGCAAAATCAATTTCAGTGAATGATAATGATATGAAAGGCGAAGAATAGTTTTTGTTGTTAGCTCGCTACCAAGCTCAGCTTGGTAGTGTATGTTCAAGAAGCTCTGCTTCGA
>JAYQWJ020000467.1:0-6206 GCA_035829175.2 Candidatus Albibeggiatoa psychrophila | reverse complement strand
AATGCAGCATTAGATGTAAATGAAAAAGCACTGGACAAAGAAACCCAGCTAGGCATTCAAGATTTAGAAGATGAGGAATTGCCGCGTTTAGACACAGGTTTAATTAATGTCACGACAGGTACAACGATAGATACTGATACCAAAAAAGGACGTAATAAAGGCTATCGAATGTTGCCGCACGGCATGAAGTTCAGAAACAATATTAAAGTACATTTGGGTTTTGATAAAAATCTGATTCCAGACGGTTACACTGAAGACAGTATTCAAACCTATTATTTTGATGACCAAGCTGGCTATTGGAAAGAATTAGAACGGGTTGAAATTGATTTAGAAAATGCAGAAATCATCAGTAATACCGACCATTTTACAGATATGATTAATGCGGTAGCAACGACTCCCGATCACCCTGAAACCAAGTCTTATAACGAAACCACTTTTAAAGATATGAAAGCGGCTGATCCTAGTGCTGGCATGACTCTTATTCAGCCATCTGCTGCCAACAATATGGGTGATGTACGTTTAAGTTATCCTTTGGAATTGCCTGCTGGACGTGCTGGTATGCAGCCACAACTAGCCAGTTCGTATAATTCTGGTGGTGGCAATGGTTGGCTGGGTTTAGGCTGGAGTTTAGGTATTCCTGAAATTGGGATTGATACCCGTTGGGGTGTGCCGCGTTACGATAGCGGTTTGGAAACTGAAACTTATATTTTAAATGGTGAGCAGCTCGCGCCTGTGGTGCATCGTACTGAACTTGTGCCACGTCAAGCCAATAAAGTGTTTCATCCTCGAATTGAAAGTGCATTTATGCAGATTGTGCGACATGGTTCAAATCCTAAAAATTTCTGGTGGGAAGTCAAAGATAAAAATGGTATGACTTATATTTATGGTCGTACCAGTCAAGCACGTTTAATGGATGATAGCGGTAATACTTTTAAATGGGCATTAGAGCAAACTCTTGATACACATGGTAATACAGTCAATTATCACTATGTGACAGTACAAGATACAGGTTTATCTGGTGGTTCTGTTACAGGACGTGATTTATACATCCAATCGATTGATTATACAGGTTATGAAGAAACTAAAGGTTTGTATGAAGTACGTTTTCTACGTGACCGTGATTTAGGCGAAGGACAACGCAATGATGTGACTATCAGTGGACGCGGTGGTTTTAAACAAGTTACAGCCGATTTATTACGCAAAGTAGAAGTGTATTTTCAAGACCAGTTAAGTCGTAGTTATGCGTTTAATTATCGAACGGGCGCGTTTGGTAAATCCCTACTTGATTCCATCATGCAAAAAGGTAATGAAGGTGGTGATTTTTATGCTCATACCTTTGATTATTATAATGATGTTGCTGGTGGTTTATTTGGATCATCTCAGGGTTGGGATACACGTAATGATGGCATTTCAGGTGGCTTTTTTGGGGTTGGTGATGCCAGTGCAATTAGTGGTAATAAGAGTGATTCGATAGGTGGACATTTATATATTGGTATTAATTTATTAATGCCTACAAAGCAAATGTCTATTGGCGGGAAAGGTGGTTATAGTCGAACTAAATCTGAAGGTATGTTAGCGCAAATTGATATTAATGGCGATGGCTTACCAGACAAAGTATATCGTGATGGAGGTGGTATTTATTATCGTCCGAATCAATCTGGGCCAGACGGTGGTACACGTTTTGGGTCAGAATACAAAGTCGGTAATTTATCCCGTATTTCTAAAGGTCGCAGTAGTATGTACTCAGGTGGTGCAGAACTTTATATGGGCGCAAGTGTTGGGTTCAACATTGCAGGCACATTTAGCAAAACCAGTGTATTTTTTACTGAAGTCAATGGCGATGGACTACCCGATATTGTAGATAATGGGCGCGTTTTATTTAACCACATTGATGCTGATGGTCATCCTTATTTCTCCTCAAATGCAGGTGACACACCTTATCCTATCGGTCAAAGTGCAGTTAATACAGCCGATTTATTGCAAAACAGTGAAGTGCTAAAACAAGAATTTGCCAAAAATAATCCACTATTAGATACGGTAAGACGTTGGACTGCTCCGTATGATGGGCAAATTGAAATCAGTGGTGATGCCACATTAGTTGCGCCAACCGCAGTTGAAGGTTCAGAAGATGGCGTTAAGGTTTCCATTCAACACAATGAAACATCTTTGTGGACAACAGAGATTGCTGCCAATGACCATGTTACTAAAGAACCAAGTTTATCCGCTTTGACGGTAAAAAAAGGCGATGCAATTTATTTCCGTGTGCAATCTCAATTTGATGCAACAAATGACAATGTACAGTGGAATCCTGAAATTACTTATTTAAATTGTGAATTGCCTGCTGAGACAACTGATCCATTAATAACCTCTACAACACCTCAACTAGATGCCAACGGATTAAATCAATGTCGTTTCAACGCAACTGATGATTTTGTCTTATCTGGTTATCATATTATGCACATCAATATGCCTGTTGATGGTCAGATTCAAATAACAGGGGTATTGGAAAAAACAGCGATAACAACTGATGATGTCAGCTTACAAATCGTACAAAACAATGAGATTGTATATGAACAATTATTAACTTGGCAACAGATTGATACAATTGATTTAGCTGAAAAAATAGATGTTATCAAACAAGATAAATTAGAACTTCGAGTCAAAATTGATTCACCCATTGATTTATCTAAATTGAAATGGTCACAAGCTCCTAAGCTTACTTACCTTTCTTCACCTGATATTCCAAATGTACAAGACCCTGATGGCAATTATGTCATTACAATGGATTTAGTGTATGGATTTGATGTGTATGCGGAGCATAGTTTGACTGAGCCATTAGCGACATGGGTTGCAGCAAGTGCAGGTCAATACACTGTAAGTCCATTATTAGCTTTGAATCCACTAACGGAGTCTGACCAAGATACTACAGAGAAAATCATTTACATGACAGTGAAGCGTCAAGGTGAATTAGTTATAAAACATGAAATGTCTGTTATTAACCAAGCGATTCAAAATCAAAGTTTTAGCTTTGCAGCCAATGCTGGCGATAAATTATTTTTTGAATTCAGTTCGCGTGATTTCAATGTTGAAGATTTTAGTCAAGTTGCAGCAGGCATTAGTGGCGGTGGTGTGAATGAATCTTTGCCAACTGCATTGTATGCCACAGGTGAAAATCTCATTATTGCGCCTGCTTATCGTCAATGGACTGCATTTGCTTATGATGGCGATGGTGACAATCAAGACCAGCCATTATTGATTACAGAGCAAGATTTAAATGGTGAAAGTTTTAAAGAACAAGCTGAACAGTTACAAGCGCAGCAAGATAAGATTCCAGATGAAGAAACTTTTAAAAATGCAAACTTGGATGAACTTGATTTGCCTGAGCAACCACGCTTAAAAATTGTACCGTTTTATCCAAAACCTGCGGAAAATCGTTGGCAAGCTTCTTATGAAGGTGTTTGGGTTGCGGCAAACAATATGAGTAGTGGACGACAAGGTTTAAGTAGTTTTGATGTTCCATCTCCGTCGAGCTTTACAGGACGCAGAGGCATTATTAAGCATAGTAACTCAAAACAAATGTCTGTGATGTTGGGTGCAGGTTTCTTATCAGGTTCATTATCTCGTACTAAAACCCAAGGCTTTGGCGAGATGATGGATTTCAATGGCGACCGCTTTGTTGATATTTTAAGTGGTTGTATTCAATATACTAATATGTTGGGTACATTGGAAGGTGGATGTCATAACAGGATGGGTAGGGTGCGTGCAACTGAAGGTTATGGTGCAAATTTTGGTATTGGTGGCAATTACCCCTTGTTGAAAGGCAAAGGCAGTGGTAATGCAGGCACAAGCAATAATCAAATGGCATCACTAGGCATTTCGGGGAATTTAACATTTGGTGAAAATGAAACCTTGCATGACATTATGGATGTGAATGGTGATGGATTGCCAGATTTAGTATTTGAAGGGCTAAAAGTTGCGCTGAATTTGGGTTATCGCTTTGCCTCACCAGAGCCTTGGGGTGGTGCAGATATTAATACGACTGAGAGTATGGGCTTTGCTTTGGGTGCATCAGGTGGTGCAAGCTTTAATGATGGTATTTATGGCTTTGGTGGTGGTATTTCACTGTCTAAATCTGAAGCTAAATCTATTAAAGTATTACTCGATATTAATGGCGATGGCATTTTAGATAGTATTCAAGATAGAAGTGCAAAATATAATACAGGCAATGGATTTAAAGGCGGCAGCGACTCTACTAACGAAGATGTAACCAATGCTGATATTACACTGGGCGGTGGTGTGTATTTTACAATCGGTATTCCTATAGGCATTCCACCAGCAGGCTTTTTCCTTATCATCAATCCGGGGTTTGATATAAATCGAACAGTTAACCGCCAAGAAATTGCGTTTGTGGATGTGGATGGTGATGGCAATCCTGATTTAGTTGAATCACAAAAAGATGGTTCAATGACAGTGCGACCTAGTAATGTACGTCGAACCAATATGCTGAAAACAGTACATAATCCATTAGGTGGCTCAATGACGGTGGATTATGAACGGCTTGGTAATACTTATGCTCAACCACAAAGCCGTTGGGTAATGTCTCGTTTAGAAATTCACGACGGTCATGCAGGTGATGGCGTTGATACCCAAGTCAAAACATTCCAATATGAAGATGGTTTTTATCATCGTCAAGAACGAGATTTTTATGGTTTTGCCAAGGTCATTGAGCAGCATTTGGATGAAAATGGCACAGTTTATCGGGCGACGACACGTTTATTCCACAATGACAGTTATTACAATAAAGGATTGATGTATAAAGAAACTACCATTGATGCGCAAGGCAATAAGTGGTTAGAAACGGAAAGTCGTTACACCTTATTAAATTTAGATACCAACGCGACATTAGCGAATTTAAATCATTTGACTGCACGGGTGTTCCCGCAACTGACTCGTACTGATAAACGATTTTATGAAGGTCAAGCGACTGTCAGCAAATCCACGTATACCATGCAGCGTTATGATGAATACGGCAATGTGGTGTGGTTGTTTGATGCAGCGGATATTGGCGCACAAGATGATATTGAAGCGGACATCACTTATTTCAAAGATGTTGCAAATTATATTGTTGGTAAAGCTAGCGGTATCGTGGTCAAAGGTGCGGGTACGACTATGCGCCGACGTGCTGCGACGTTTGAAAATGGCACGGGGGATTTGCTGCAAATTCAAGAGTTTTTAGCCAATGGACAGACTGCAACTACTGAAATGCGTTATGACCAATACGGTAATATTAAAACGGTGATTTCACCACAGAATTATCGTGGTCAACAATATCGTCTTGATTATCAATATGATGGTCAAGTATTTACCCATAACACCCAAGTCAAAGACAGTTTTGGTTACATTTCTAAAGCCAATTACGATTTAGTATTTGGACAAGTCCAGCAAACCATTGATATTAATCAGCAACCGATTGATTATGAATATGATGAATTTGGGCGTGTGATTCAATTGATTGGGCCTTATCAAACAGGTTCGGGTTTATATACTTTAGAGTTTGAATATCATCAAAATGCGCAGCCTGCATGGGCGTTGACGCGACATATTGATGTATATCGAAATAAAGCCGACCCGATTGAAACTGTTGTATTTGTCGATGGTTTAAAACGTCCGATTCAGACTAAGAAAGATTTAACCATTCATCAAGGCGACAATGCACGGGCTAGAGATGTGATGCAAGTGTCGGGTTTGGTGGTGTATGACTTCTTGGGACGTGCGATTGAGCAGTATTATCCGATTACGGAAAATCTTGGCAATCAAGGTAAATTCAATCCACAGCGTGACAATATCGTACCGACGCGCACCACGTATGATGTGATGGATAGAGCGTTGACAATGACGATTCCCGATCAAACCACGACGACAACACAATATGGTTTTGGTATTGACCGCGATGCAAAGACCCAATTTTTAACTCGTGTGATTGATGCGAACGGCATTGCCAAAGAATCTTATAAAGATATTCGTGGGGTGATTACCGCCGTTAAAGAGTTTAATGATGGTGGGGCGCAAACCATTTGGACAAGTTACGCTTATGATCCATTGAAGCAAATCATTGAAGTCAAAGATGACCAAAATAATCTCACTGAAGTCGGTTATGACAATTTCGGTCGTCGAGTATTTATTGATAATCCTGATACGGGTTTAGT
>JAYQWJ020000466.1:0-3758 GCA_035829175.2 Candidatus Albibeggiatoa psychrophila | reverse complement strand
ACGGGTGAAGCTTACATTGTTGCCTCCGACGGTACGATGCGTAATGACAGTCGTATGTTGATTGAAGATAAAGAAGGTTATTTGGCAGCGATTGAACAAGCCGAATTATCGCCAGAAATTATTGCGAACATTGACTTAAAAGATACCAGTGTGGGGCTGCAAAAAGTGGATAACCCCGGTACACGTAACGCCTTCTCTGGTGTCACAGGTTTTGATATGTTCCCTGATTATCGGGGCGACTTCGTACTTTCAGCATTTGCACCGATTAATGTACCGGGTTTGCAATGGGCGATTTTCTCGGATATTTCAGAAGAAGAATCACTCGAACGTTTACAAGCCTTAACAAAAGCGATTCAATACGGTTCAGTCCCAATCGCGTTAGTGATTTTAATCTTTGGAGGCGCGGCAGGTTTCTTATTCTTTGGACGGATTGCAGCACCGATTAGTCACTTGGAAGAAACGGTAAGTAAAGTGGCAGAAGGTGACTTCACGGCACGGGCAGACATTAAAACAGGTGACGAACTCGAAACCTTATCCGATGCGTTTAACGGCTTGCTTGATGATCGTTTATCCGCATTGGCGAAAGCTGAGAAAGAAAATGAAATGCTCAATAACTCAATTATTGAATTGTTGAAAGCCTCTTTCCAATTATCACAACGGGATTTGACCGTACAAGTACCTGTAACCGAAGATGTAACCGGCCCGCTGGCTGATGCGATTAACCAGATGGCGACTGAAACTTCAAAAGTATTGCTCAACGTCAGACGCATTACAGAGGAAGTTGAAACCGCATCTCAGCAAGTAAAAACGCAGGGTGAGAATGTATCCAAGGTGGCAGAAGAAGAACGTGAAATCGTTGATACCACCATGGAAGAACTTGAAGCGGCATCTGAGGCAATGAATAAAATTGCTGAGGTTGCACAATCATGTAACGAAATTGCATCTCAAGCGGTACGCACCACACAAACGGCACTTGCGACTGTAACCAGTACGGTTGAAGGGATGGGCGAAATTCGTGAAACCATTCATGAAACGGAAAAACGGATTAAGCGATTAGGTGAACGTTCTCAAGAAATTAGCTCCATCGTCGACATCATTAACAACATTGCGGAACGGACGCACGTACTGGCACTGAACGCATCGATGCAGGCGGCTGCAGCGGGTGAGGCAGGTCGTGGTTTCTCGGTGGTTGCGGATGAGGTACAACGACTGGCTGAAAGTTCACGGAATGCGACTTCACAGATTTCGGCATTGGTGAAAAATATTCAGGTGGAAACCAATGATACGATTGCCACCATGGATAAAACCATTACGCAGGTGATTGAGGGTTCACGCTTAGCGGAACGAGCGGGTGAACAGATGAAAGAAACGCAGGACACCACTGCGAATCTGGTACAAGTAGTTGAACAAATTGCGATGGCTTCACGGCAACAGGCAACCATTTCTAACGAGTTGCGGGAACGGGCAGAATCGATTCAGCAAAGTACCAAAGAAACTGCGAAACAGTTGGAAGAGCAAACCGTGCAGACTGATCGTCTGGTTGATTACTCTAAACAATTGATTGAATCTATTCGCGTGTTCAAACTCCCAACAACACACGACGAGTAAACAATTATCAATAAACAATTAACAATTATCAGTAAAAATTAACAGTTACGCATTTTGCCAAATTCAAAAATTGAGGAATATTTGTTCTCTGTGAGCGTTGTTTACTGAATAGCGTTTAATTCTAGGCGGGCTTTGGTGTTAATTGATAATTGTTAATTGGTCATTGAAGAGGTTTTGTTATGGCGGCGATGCTCAAACCTGAACATTTAGAAATATTACAAGTCCAAGTAGCGAATGAAGCATATAATTTGTATGAGTCATTGGCTGTGTTTATGGACACACAAGTTTCAGCAGACACATTGGATGAGGCGATAAATGATTGTGTTGATTATTTAAAAACGGTAAACCAATCAGCAGAGCAAGCTCATTTAGAAGGTTTGCAAACGATATGTCATATTGCTAGGGAAAATATTCAAGCATTAACCCAAGTTGAGGCTGATGTTCGTCAAACAATATGTGAAGAAATTGAAGTTTTACCCCAATCAATTAGTAATTATTTATATGCGCCGAATAGTGAAAACTATCGAACAGAACTTATTAATGTTTTACAAAATAACCAATTGCCTCATGCTATTTCTCCAGAGCAGGCTCAATATTTAACAACCCTATTAGCCAATGATTTCTCGCCCAATACCAGCAGCGAAAACTTAGCATCTATGAGCAATTTAGATGATTTAGCCAACGATAGCCCTGAAACTAATTTAACTCCATTATCTGATGAAATAGAACAAGGTAGCGAGGATGTGCCAGCCGCACCTGAGCCTTTTGACAATGCCGAATTCGATGCGTTAAGTGATGAAACCGTTGGGCATTTATCCACACATTTTGCACCTATCAGTTATACAGAATCAAGTGATGACACGCCTTTTCTCGCAAGTGAAGTGGTGCTCCCAGAATCAGACAACATGGGTGATGATATGCCGTTACCTGAATTAGATACTGCTGCATTTGATGACTTAGCCGATGATGATTTAGCAGATGACTTAGCCGACGAATTACCTGTGATTCCTATTTTAGAAGAGGATAGTGACAGTCTTATTGAGTTAGAGGCAAGTGAAGAAATTGCATTTGATAGTTTAGTTGATGATGATATTTCTGATGAAACATTAGAACAAATTTCAGCGCATGAACTTAAAAAAATGGTTGATGAACAGGCTTATGATGATGAATTGCCTGATGATTTTGATGATGTTGATGGTTTGCTCGATTTAGACAGTTTGGATACTGATGAGTTGGATGCGCTTGGTGATGAAATTAAGCATGATGAACTGGAAATAGAAACCGATGACGCATTTATAGATGATTTTCTGCAAACAGAAGCGGCTCAAGATGATATAGAACCAGAAGAGGATGTTGTGGCAACACCTAAACCTGAAGCAAAACCGTCGAAGACCTTAACCGCATTATCAAACAAAGTCGTTGAACTCACGGATGATTTATCCCAGTCATTAAATAAATTTTCCACCACAGATTATGATAGTGATGATTTTTTAACTGCGGTTGAAGAATATACTAATACGGTACAGATTTTATGGGAAGCGGCTGGTGATGCACATTTGAGTAGTTTGCAAAGTGTATGTACGTTTATTAATGAAAATATTTTTGAGTTAAGTAGCCTGTCTCAAGAAGAACGGTTTGCAGTGCATGATTTGTTTGCTCAATGTCCTCAGTTGATTTTGAATTATTTACAATCACCAGAAGAGGGTGCGGCAGATTTAATTGAGCATTTACAACAGCCTGAGTGGATGACTCACTTAAGCGATGAGGATTTACATCGTCTGTCTGTACAGTTGGTGCAAGAAGTCATGGTATCTCAATTGGAAGAACCCAGTTATAAACCTATTGATATACCAAAAGCTGCTGAGCCTGAATTACACAATCATCCCGCACTTTTTTCAGAACAAGAAGAAGTCCAGCCTGAGATTGAGATTACTCGTCCAGACTGGGGAGAAGCTTATATCGACGAAGATGTATTGTTAGCCAGCGAAGTAGCGGAATTGGAGCAAGCTGAAAATGATGAATTATTAGATAATATAGATGAATCAGTGGTTTTAGAGGATGCAAGTTACTCCGATTTAGATGAGTTGCCTGATGATTTAGATACGGCTATTAGCGAAGGCACAATTAATACATTACAAGCATTAGACGAA
>JAYQWJ020000465.1:0-14609 GCA_035829175.2 Candidatus Albibeggiatoa psychrophila | reverse complement strand
GACTCATTCTTTAAATAACAATAGGGCTTTGTCGATCTGTATCGTGATCTTTAGCTCGCTACCAAGCTCAGCTTGGTAGTGTATGTTCAAGAAGCTCTGCTTCGAGAGTGAATTTGCACAGAATCCACCCGCACGAATAAATATAGCTTGTCAAGCTGCCACAATACAAGTGTGAAAATAGTGATATTATTCATTTAGGATTTTGTAAGGACTTCTTCAAGTAGAGCTTGATGGACAGGCATTATCAAATAGAATTTGGTAACAAGCTAAAAATTAAGCAGAAAATAGTGAGAATCAAAACATGATTGTGGCAGCTTAAGCATTTTTTACGCTAAATATTTTTTATCAACAAGGAAGAGGATATTCTAATGTCAATCGAAGACATCGCCGTAGACAACGTGACCATTATGGGCTTGCATTTAATTCAAGAAGTAAAACAGGCATTGCCCATTGCTGACTTAATGTTGTGGTTGACGGAAAAATACCCCGAAGCAGAATTAAAATTTATTTTGGCGATGCTCAACGTGATTTATAAAGAATCCGATTTTCACATTCAACCTGCCAGCGAGGAGCGTAGAGATTACGTTGTTATTGATAAAACTTTAACTGCCTATCCTCAATCTGTCACGCTGAATCAGACATAAATAACCCCAGCACATCATTTAAAAATTGTTGTCCCAAATCCGTTGGATAAATACGCTCATCTTGCTGCACCAGCCAATTTTGTTGAACCGCGTGCTTAATTGGCTTGGCAATATCGGTGAATGGCAAATGAGTATAAGATTCAAAATCTTGGATATAAAATCCTTGCTTCAAACGCAGTGCATTCAACATGAATTCTAAACAAATATCATCGTGATTTAATTGTTGTTGCTGGACAATCACTTGTGCTGTGTGAGCAGTTTCTAAATAGGTTTGTGGATGACGTTGCTTACTCATGCGAGTGATGGTGTTTTGTGCTGCATCAGAAATTTTGCCATGCGCCCCAGCACCAATACCAAGATAATCACCAAACTGCCAATAATTGAGATTATGCTTACATTGATGGCTTTTTTGTGCATAAGCTGAGATTTCATAATTTTCGTAGCCATGTTGCGCAATTAATTTTTGTCCCGCTTGTTGAATATCCCATGTTTCATCATCACTAGGCACTTTAGGCGGATGTTGATAAAACCATGTATTTGGCTCAAGTGTGAGTTGATACCAAGACAAATGGGGCGGCTTGAATTGCAACGCGGTTTGTAAATCTTGGATTGCCATTTCGACATTTTGCTGCGGTAAACCAAACATTAAATCAATATTAAATTTCTCAAACTGCTGTTGGGTTATTTGTATCGCATTGAGGGCTTGTTCTCGATTATGAATCCGCCCTAATATTTTTAATTGATGGTCGTCAAAACTCTGCACTCCCAGCGATAAACGGTTGATGCCTGCTTGTTTAAAACCTTGAATATGCGCATTATCCACCGTACCGACATTGGCTTCGAGCGTGATTTCAGCTTGGGGTAAAATGCTTAAGCGAGCACGTAGCTGTGTCAGCAGCAAATCGATGGTTTCAGGAGAAAATAAGCTAGGCGTGCCACCACCAATAAAAATACTGATGATTTTACGTCCCCATATTTTAGGTAAATCCTGTTCCAAATCAGTGAGTAATGCTTGAATATAGGCTTGCTCAGGCACGCCATTGTGCTGTACCGCGTGTGAATTAAAATCGCAATAAGGACATTTTTGTACACACCAAGGGATGTGAATATAGAGACTAAGAGGTGGCATTGTTAGTTAACCCGCTTTGGAGAAATGCTATTTTAGCGTTTTTGGCAATCTTTATGAGCAGATATTAGTCATTTCAGTGTTGATGTGTTTGTAGATATTGCTGTACTTGTTGCTCACGATATTTGATTAATTTAGGTATTTTGCTTTTATAATTTTTAATCTTTTGAGTCAGTTGCACATTATCTTGATAATATAATTCGATTAACGGCAAGGGGTCAATACTTGTATTATTAGGCTTGATTTCAAAATGTAATTGAGCTTGAATTGCATTGCCTGCCGCCCCATCAATATGCCCAATGATTTGCCCTTGTTTAACTATATCGCCTTCTTGCACTTTCACCTGCGTTAAATGCACATACAACGTATAAATGTCTTTTGCATGTTTTAATTTGATATACAAACCTGATAATTTTCCGGGTTTCACCGCCACCACTTCACCATCAGCCATTGCTAATATATCAATATTATTTATATAAATATCATAGCCTTTATGTTTTCTAGGCTTGCCCAACCAATCGCCACGCTGTGAACCAAAATGTGCCAAACCATCTCTAACAACATCTTTTGGTGTAAAGCCTATCGATTTATCAATAAACTGCGCAACTTGCATATCTTGTAAAGGCATTTTAAATTCAATATTGCCTAATTCAAACAAAGTCACTTGAGGTTTAATATTTAGCTTTTGCACATGCCAAGCAAGATTATGCTGACAATCAGGAAAACAAATATCGATTTGATTGGGTTTATTTTGCAAGGTAAATTGATAATCTGGCTCTAGGGTTACGACAATCCACACCGTGTTTTTATCATGCTGCGCCCAATGCAATTTTTTAACAATAGGATGTGGCTTGAGCAATAATTCACCTACATCTGCTGCACAGTTTTCCAGTGGAATGATTAACTTGGTGGTTTCTTGTAATGGCGAACGGGGTTGGCAGTCAGTGTAATGAATGCTTAGATTTGCACCTTCAAAATAAATTTGTTGAACCTGACCCGCATAAACAAAAAAAGGCGTTAAAAGTAACCCGATTGTCAGAAAAATGGCTTTTAGCATTCAAAGAATTCCAGTTGGATGAAGGTAAAAACTCTGTCAGCAAGCCATATACCAAGAATATTTTTTATCACGCGAAGTTTGACAGCTCCAGAAGCCATAAAAAAATCAGCCACTGGATAACTGGCAGATTTTAATGATTAAATAAGTGTTAAGACTTTAGCAAGAAGTTCCCGAACCCGCTGAATTCCGCCTTCTAAATTGCGCTCAATTTCTGCCATGGTAATTTGCTCAGGCCCACGTCCCGCCGCTTCATTGACAACCAATGCACAGCTTGCATAATTAATTTCAACTTCTCGCGCTAATGCCGCTTCTGGCATCCCTGTCATCCCAACCAAATCACAACCCTCTTTTTCCAAACGGTCGATTTCTGCGGTGGTTTCAAGTCTAGGGCCCTGAGTTGCGGCATAGACACCTTTATCATGTACTGGAAAATTTAAATCTTTGGCAGCACTTAATAGTTTTTCACGTAATTCAAGTGTATACGGATCAGTAAAATCAATATGCTGCACATCTCCATCTTCAAAAAAAGTATGTTTGCGTCCCCAAGTATAATCAACCAACTGATGAGGAATCACCAAATCCTTGGGCTTCATCTCCATATTGATACCGCCAACCGCCGCCACCGCAATGATATTTTTAACCCCTAACTCTTTTAAGCTCCAAATATTCGCGCGATAGTTAATTTTATGGGGTGGAATCGTGTGGCGTGAACCATGACGTGGCAGAAATACGACAGGCTTGCCATTATATTCACCATGTGTAATAGGGCTTGAGGCTTCGCCATAAGGCGTATACATCATTTTCCTATGGGTAATTTCCAAGCCTTCCAATGCTGTTAAGCCTGTACCACCAATAATTGCTACTAATTCGCTCATAAACCTTTCACCGCGTAAATGCCTGCTACATGACGTAAATGGCTTTTATAGTCCATGCCGTAACCAAATACATAACGGTCTGGTACGGTTACGCCGACAAAATCTGCTTTACTTAAACCTTTGCGTTCTCTATCTTTATCAACTAAAACAGCGGAGTAGACTTTGCTTGCACCTGCTTGATAACAGTAATCGTTAATAGATTGCAAGGTAACGCCTTCATCCAAAATATCATCCATCACCAAAACTGAACGACCTTCCAAACATAACCTAGGTCTTCTTTGCCAATCTAAATCATGACCTTGAGTTGTATCACGGTAACGAGTCGCATGAATATAATCCAGTTCTAAAGGAAAATGTAAACGTGTCACTAGTTGACCAGAGAAAATTAACCCACCTAACATCACACTTAAACAGATAGGAAATTCTTCTTGTAACACCTGGGTGATTTCTATCGCCATGCGGTCAAGTCCTTGCTCCACTTCCTCTTGACTACAAAGCAAGTCCGCTTCATTTAGGACTGTTTGCACCGCATTTTTGTCAAGGATTTCTGTCATAGCACATCCTGTTTTCTTTGGGTTAAAAGGGAAATAATAACATGCCATTGCTGTGTGGGAAATGGATAGATAAACAATCAACACCCATTTTTCAAGATTTAGAACAAAGCGATTGGAAAATCTTATTTATGAAGCTCATTAAAATTGTTTAATTATAAAACAGGAGTGCAAAACTTGTTTTGCCAGTGACGCTAGATTTTAAAAAAACACTCAAACACTCAAACAACAACTGTGCTTAGAACTCCCTATTTTTGAAGCATCGGCAGTCCTAAACACAAACTTTAAATCTCAATCTTAATGACGGAAATGACGCATTCCAGTAAAGACCATCGCCATGCCATGCTCATTCGCCGCAGCAATCACCTCTTTATCACGCATTGAGCCACCGGGTTGAATCACCGCCTCAATACCGACTTCAGCCGCAGAATCAATACCATCGCGGAATGGGAAAAACGCATCAGAAGCCATCACCGCACCTTTTACGCTTAAATTCTCATCACCCGCTTTAATCGCTGCAATTCGCGCACTGTAAACCCGACTCATTTGCCCCGCGCCAACGCCAATGGTCATACCATCCTTAACATATACAATCGCATTCGATTTAACAAATTTACCGACTTTCCATGCAAATAATAAATCTTTTAACTCCTGCTCAGTCGGCTGACGTTCTGTAACCACTTTCAAATCGTCGAAACCAACCATGCCCATATCACGTTCTTGAACCAATAAACCACCAGAAACCCGTTTAAAGTCAAAACTCTGTGCGGGATTAGTATCCCATTCACCACACGTCATCACACGGACATTTTTTTTCTTTTCTAAAAAGGGTAAAGCCGCTTCGTCAATGCTTGGCGCGATAATCACTTCAACAAATTGACGTTCAATAATCAATTTTGCAGTTTCTACATCTAACATGCGATTAAACGCAATAATGCCACCAAAAGCGGAAGTCGGGTCAGTTTGGAATGCTTTCTCATACGCGGCTAAAATATTATCAGCTTCCGCCACGCCACAAGGGTTTGCATGTTTCACAATCACACAAGTAGGTTTTTCATTAAAGGATTTAACACATTCCAATGCGGCATCAGCATCAGCGACATTGTTGTAGGATAATGCTTTACCTTGCAATTGCTTGGCGGTGGATAAACTGGCAGGTACAGGATTTAATTCAGCGTAAAATGCGGCTTTTTGATGTGGGTTTTCACCATAACGCATGGTTTGACGTTTTTCAAATTGCATGGATAAATCAGGTGGAAATTGTGCATCATCGCTTTCCAAACCGCCTAAATAATTGGCAATCGCACCATCATAACGCGCGGTATGTGCATAGACTTTTCGCGCTAATAAACGTCGTGTTGTCTCAGTGACACTGCCTTGATTTGTCTGCATTTCATCTAAAACAGTTGCATAATCGCTGCTGTCAACAACCACTGTCACCGCCGCATGGTTTTTCGCCGCAGAACGCAACATTGCAGGGCCACCAATATCAATATTTTCAATCGCAGTGGCTAAATCACAATCGGGCTTGGCAATGGTTTGTTCAAACGGGTATAAATTGACCACAACTAAATCAATTGGCTTAATATCATGCTCAGCCATCACCGCTTCATCTGTGCCACGTCGTCCTAATAAACCACCGTGAATTTTAGGATGCAAGGTTTTCACACGACCCGCCATCATTTCAGGAAAACCCGTATAATCGGATACTTCCGTAACGCTCACCCCTTTTTCAGCTAATAATTTGGCTGTGCCACCTGTGGATAAGATTTCAACATTTTGCGCGGCTAACGCTTGGGCTAATTCCACAATACCTGTCTTGTCTGACACGCTAATCAAGGCGCGTTGAATGGCTGACATTGGTTGTCTCCCTCGTCAATTCTATTGTTATCGGTTTTAAACAAGCATTTTAACGAGACGTTTGGTAATTAACAACTTAACATGAGAAGTTTGAAGCCAATGGGTCAATTTTTATGGCAACGATACCTATCAATTGTGGGATTCAACAAGTTTTACTGATGCAGAATTGCTGCAATGGCGAGTTATATTCATCAAACATTGAATAATCAAGTAGATGGAGTGATAGAGGATTCAGGTAATTGTTCAACATGGGCTTGGCTTTCGGATTGAATTACGCGCCAAGTCGGTCGATTCAATATAGATAATAAGCCATGATTAAGGAAAAAATGCACAAAAAAACGCGCGGGGTAAGTTACAGCTATTTTTTAAAAATAATGTTTGACTTTTAATTTTACTGTAAAAACAATTACTTATAAATTTGATTTTTTATTAATCTATATAATCATATTAACTCTAAAAACCTACTTGTAAATAGTTGATTTTAAAGCTTGCAACATCTCTATTATTCAAATAACCATCAAAATAGCTCAGATAAATAGTTTAACAAGGTTCTTTCATTCACAATTGTTAATTTAAACATGCTACTCATTGCTGCTGCTTTTTCATCATCTAAACCAGAAACCAATAAAATCGCATAATTTGGATCAATATTTAAAGATTTGCGTAAAGCTTGATATTTATTAATTGAATCTCGAAACTCCCCCGATTTACACTCAATCCATAGCGGCTGCTTATCATTGATTAAGAAAAATATATCCAATTCATTTTGCTCATTCTGAGCTGTAAATTTAATGTTAGAACTGCGCAAACAAGCAAATTTTTGGTCTTTTGCCATCAAGAATGTCGCCACTTTCATAAACCCATACCACTCTAACCAATCGCCATTAAAAAAGTGTTGAATTTGAGGAGCATCACTGAGTAGTAAGAAAATACTGTCTTTATGTTTATTCCAGTAATATTTAGAAAAAAAAGCACTTTCATACGCCATTTGGCAGAAATTATTGACTATTTTTCTATCCTCTTCCTTATAGTCATTTAACTGTATTGTAAATTTATCATAGCCTTTGCGTTGCCGATAGCGAATACCATCTAATAAATCTTCTAATAACATTAAGTTATCACCAAGCATCACCGCAACTTCATCAAAATAACCAGAAATATCTGACGCAGCAACATTGGGTTGAATTTCAATATTGCGTTTTTTAAACCACTGTACGACAGGTTGAAAATCATTAAGTACCGCCGCATATTCTTGATTTTCAAAGGCATAACCTTGTTTTAAATCGCTAGGAATCTCTAAATCAGTCTGAGCAATGGACATAAATTGATCTAATATCGCTTGTAGCTCAATTTTATCTTGTTTTAAATTAGTATTTTTTTCAACGGCTTGTTGAAATTTTGTGATGACGGTTTTTAATAATTTGACCGTATCCACAACTTTTGCGCTTTGTTTACAACTTGGGCAAGATGCTATTTTGCCTAAATGTTGATTGCTGACTTCTTTGAGAAATTGGCAATGAGGACAGCGTAATATAGCCATATTTAATTTTAATGATATAAATCTGATGGCATTAGAGTATAGCAAATCTAAGTTACTTTTTGGATAAACTATGATTTTTTACATTTGGGAATTTTATCCATTTTCGTTGGTGTTTCAAGAATATTTAAAATTGGATTGTCTTTTTTTTCAAAAGGTCTGAAAAACCACAGCAATTAAGATACAACTAACTGCCAATGAGTCTGAGCAGAATATCATTGATACTTTTTTTAACTGTCATCCCGAATTTAAAAGCCCTGTTATTACAATCAATCAATGATTCTCACATACTCTTATACTGAAAATCACCGAGCTAATTACACCTATTTTTGACAACCTCACAATAGCATGATATTCCTAGCGATTGCACCGTTAACATTAAGCTTATCATGTCAAATAAAAATATGATTCAACGCGATTTATCCGTCTTGTGGCATCCCTGCACCCAAATGAAAGACCATGAAACCTTGCCATTAATTCCAATCAAACGTGGCGAAGGCGTATGGCTAGAAGACTTTGAAGGCAATCGTTATTTAGATGCAGTCAGCTCTTGGTGGGTCAACTTATTTGGTCATGCTAACCCCCGAATTAATCACGCAATTACCGAACAACTCAATACCTTAGAACACGTCTTATTAGCAGGATTTAGCCATGAAACCGTCATTGAATTATCCGAACGCTTAATCAATCTCACCCCAAAACAATTAACCCGTTGCTTTTATGCTGACAATGGTTCAGCGGGCATCGAAGTGGCTTTAAAAATGAGTTTTCACTATTGGCTAAATACGGGCAAGAAAAATAAAACCAAATTCGTCACTTTGCAAGATAGTTATCATGGTGAAACTTTAGGCGCATTAGCAGTCGGCGACGTGGCATTGTATAAGGAAACCTATAAACCCTTGTTAATTGAAGTGATTACTGCACCATCACCCAGCGGCTGTTATGCCGAACAAGGTGAATCTTATGAAAATTATGCGATTCGACAATTCCAAGCGATGGAAAAGATTTTAGCTGAACAACATGATGAAATTGCAGCGGTTATTGTTGAGCCATTATTACAGTGTGCTGGCGGAATGCGAATCTATGACCCGATTTATCTGAAATTATTGCGTGAAGCTTGCGATAAATACGAAGTGCATTTAATTGCCGATGAAATTGCGGTAGGATTTGGGCGTACAGGCACTATGTTCGCATCAGAACAAGCTGATATTACAGCCGATTTTTTATGTTTATCCAAAGGTTTAACAGGTGGTTATTTGCCATTATGTGCAGTTTTAACCACCGATGAGATTTATCAAGCATTTTATGATGATTATGAAACATTACGCGCATTTCTGCATTCACATAGCTATACTGGCAATCCATTAGCCTGTCGTGCTGCACTAGCAACATTAGATATTTTTGAGCAAGACGATGTTATTGTGCAAAATCATAAATTAAGCCAAGCCATGTATGATGCGACCCAGCCTTTAAAAGACCATCCTCATGTTGCAGAAGTTCGGCAGTTGGGCATGGTGGTTGCGATTGAAATGGTGCAGGATAAAGCGACTAAAACGCCGTATCCTTGGCAACAACGACGTGGTTTGCAGGTTTATCAATATGCCTTGAGTCAAGGTGCATTGCTGCGTCCATTGGGTAATGTAATTTATTTTATGCCGCCTTATGTGATTACTGAAGCGCAAATTCATTGGTTAGCCCAAATTGCAACGGACGGGATTGAGCACGCCACAACTCAATGACAAAACACACCACATCACAAAGCCTCATAATTTGGTAGAATAAAATGTCATTTATTAAGTTTGCGATATATTTTGGATTTTCTATTTTTATTTGCCTCAATGTATACGCGGAATCTTTGCCTGATTTAGCAGCTCAGGATTTGCAGAAAAAATGTGGTGCAGCACCTCCTTATTATGGTCATAAGTTTAGTCAAACAGAAATTGATGCCTTGTTAAAGCAATGGATACCTTTACATCAGGCTTGGATAGAGGAACACCTTGTTTTAAAAAAATCACGAGAAGAATTAGATACAATTATTCATTTTCCCTTTGCAAAAGACCTCCGTAGAATTAATTTATGCGGCGCGGATTTAAGTGAATTAGATTTGTCTAAATATGATTTATCAGTTGCAAATTTTGCTCATGCTAACTTGGAATCAACCAGTTTTAAATATTCAAACTTAATAAAAACCAACTTCAATAACGCGAATTTGTCTAAAGCTGATTTTTTCATCGCTAATTTGTCAGATGCTACTTTAGTAAATGCGAATTTAGTCGGGGCACATCTATTTAAAACGCTTTTATCTAATACTGTTTTTTACAATGCAAATTTGAGTGAAACAATATTTTTTCCTTCTCCTAGTGCATTACCAGACCCTTTGGGTTTAGTACCTACGCTAAATAATCGTGAGGAATTATTTAAAAATGTTAGATATTATGATGTAGGCTTGGCAACTTTCAGCCCTATCTTGACTTTATTACGCAAAGAATATCATGCTCGTGGTATGCGTGATGCTGAAAGAATAATTACTTATCTGATTCAAATTAAGTTAGAAGAAAGTGGTTGGCGCAAAGGTGGTCTAAAGAGAGTTGCCAGTGTACTGAGTTGGCTATTTTTTAACGTAACAACAGAATATGGTGCTAACCCACAAAAAGCACTTTATATCTTTTTGATGTCCATTTTGTTATTTACTATTTTTTATTGGATTGCATTGCGTATTGATTCAAAACATAATCAGTTTCAAATTGTATGGGAATCCAAACCTCAAACCAGTAATGCACAACGTGGTGTTTTTAAAGGAACAAAGGATTTGATTTATCAACCTTTATACTTTCAGCGTAATCAATGCGGCTTTATTAAATTCTTGCGCTTAGAACTGAAAATTTTGCGAATTGCTTTTTATTTTAGCCTGATAACATCGCTTCAAATCAGTTGGAGTGAATATAATGTGGCTGAATGGATTAGAAAAGTACAATCCCGCGATTTTACCCTACAAATTCAAAGAGGTTGGATTCGTTCAGTGAGTGGTTTTCAGTCCATAATGAATCTATATTTATTAACCATTTGGATACTCACTCAATTTAGTCGTCCATTTGGTTAATGTTTCATCGAGCCATAAATAACTATGTTTATTCGTTCAATTATTTATACTAGCGTTGCCTAATCTACTTGTAGCACTAACCATTACTTATGACTAAAATTGCAGATATTGCACATCAACTTTGGTTTCCAGCAAAATCATTTCATGATCAAGGGCTTAGTTATGCAAGTTATTTAACTGAGCTTTCTTGGTTATGGCTGCTTAAAGCGATGCCCGCGCTAAAATTAGAGCGACAATTACCAAATTCATTTCACTGGCAACAATGGATTACGCTATCAACTTGGGAACAATTTGATATTTACGGCAATGTTTTGTCTCATTTGGCTCAATCCTCACACGCAAGCGTCGCTAGCATCTATTGTCAGGCAGAAACGCGGTTGTCGCATCCAAAGCAATTACAACAATTACTGAATACTTTAGACGCTTTAAATACCGTCCCGCTAAAAGAGCAAGGTGAAATCTACGAACGGCTTTTGCATATTTATGCCCGTGTAGATAAAAATCAATTATATTTGTTACCGCCTGCGGCATTGGTTGATGCGCTGATGTTAGTATTGCAGCCGCAAATCAATGAGATAATCCAAGACCCATTAGCAGGTATGGGCTATTTTCTGGTTGCCAGCGACCAATATATTAAAATTACCCAAGAAACGTCTCAATCTGCACAATTGCATGGTATGGAACAAAGCTTAGTTAAGCAACGTCTGGCGATGGTGAATTGCGTATTGCATGGCATTGTGGATAAAGAACAGGCGACAATTCAACGAACCGATTGCGTATTAATGGACAAACATACGTGTCAGGCAGCAGACGTTATATTAAGTAGTTTAGTGTTTGTTAATCATACAGATAATGATATGGTTTTGAATAATGCCTTGGCTTTGTTAAAACATATTTATCAAACTTTGCAATCGGGGGGACGTGCTGCGGTGATTGTGCCTGATGAATTATTACATCAATTAGGTTCAGCACAACAAGTACGTCAGGAATTAATGGATAATTGTATTTTGCATACCGTGGTACGGTTGCCCAATGGCATTTTTTATCCCCACAGTGTGCCAACCCAAGTGTTATTTTTCTATCGTGATGTGGGTAATACACACGATGATACAGCAAATATTTGGTGTTATGATTTACGCTCCCAAACCCCTAGTTTTGGCTATCAACGGCGTTTAAAGCGTCAACATTTAATGGATTTTGTAAAAGCCTATGGTGACGATCCACTCGCGCAAACTGAACGTAAACCCCAAGCTGAGCATTGGCAATGTTTTCATCGACAAGATTTAAAAAATGATGATTTAGATGTTTATGCTCAAATTTTGCCTGAAAATGATTTAGAATCAGATGAACTGGAAACATTATGGCAAGTTTTAGAACAAACAGTACAAGAATTGGAGCAAGTGAAAACCCTGCTAGACATGGATGATACAGTTTAAAATGTGTTAATTCACTCTAAATATAGCTTTTTTCCTCATTTTTCAGCCCTATATATTTTTATCAACATATCAAATGGTTATCAAAATTATCAGCCTATAAATTGGTGGAATTATTGCTTATATGTCACTATTTATAGATATTAAGCTATATTTTTGCCTATTAGTTTGGAGAAAATCATGTTTGCACTATTTGAAGAAATTAAAAAATTAAAATCAAAATTAGCAGAGCTAGAAGTAGAACAAGAACGCCAAGATCAAGAGTTATATCAAACAATTAAAGACTTTGAAGAAATTAGCCGCTTAGAAGCAGAATTATTAGGGATTGACCATAATGAACTAAAACTAAAAGTATTGGATAATCTCACCTTTTTACGAGATACAGATGAAGATACGAAAAAGTTGGAAGCTGAATTATCTGAAGCTGATAAAATGGCTCTGCAAAAAGCCAATAAGGCTGAGCCAATGATTCACGATGATGAAGAAACTCGACGTTTAGAGCAAGAATTAGAGGGGTTGGGCGCACCGAAGGTACAAAATCATAAGCACTATTTTACCATTTGTCTTGTTTCTCCTGATGGCAGTTATAGTGAATGGTCAGAAGAGGCGGGCGGGGGTTGGCATAGCGTTGGTTTAGGTCGTCAATATACAGACCACGATGCGGCATTAATCCTTTGCGAGAAAGTGCAAAAAAAATTCCCTCACTACCTCGTTAAATTAGTTGAGAAATCCTAATATAAAAATTTAATCCGACCAGTGATTTTACTTGGGTTTTAAGTCTTTTATCATCGGCCTGATAAGCTCCACAAGCATTTTTAAATATGTCATAATGTGAATATTTTTAACGTGGTTATAAAAAGGAAAGAGTATGGCAACTGTTGTAGAAATTACCCAAGAAAACTTTAAGTCTTATGTTGATGGTGATAAATTGTTAATTATTGATTTTTGGGCACCATGGTGCGGACCTTGCCGATCTTTTGCACCAGTTTATGAAGCGGTTGCTGAACAACATGAAGATGTGGTTTTTGCGAAAATAAATACAGAAGAACAACAAGAATTAGCGGGTTCGTTTGGTATTCGTTCAATTCCAACTTTAATGATTTTCAAAGAACAAGTGATTGTTTTTTCTCAAGCGGGTAGTTTGCCTGAGTCTGCATTGCAAGAAGTGATTGGCAAAGCAAAAGAATTAGATATGGATGTGGTACGCGCTGAGATGGAAAAAGAACAGCCATCAGCATAATCTCAATGACCGCTTAAGTCTAGGCATGTTTAAGCGGTATCTATTTAATATTTAAACTGTTTTGGCTTGCATATCCGCATGGTAAGACGAACGTACTAACGGCGCACTTGCCACATTTCTAAAGCCCATTTTCTCACCCAATTCCCCTAGCTGTTTAAATTCATCAGGTGTCACATAACGTTGCACCGGCAAATGATAACGGCTGGGTTGTAAATATTGACCTAAGGTTAACATGTCACAATCGTGGTCGCGCAAATCTTGCATCACTTGTTCAACTTCACTGATTTCTTCCCCTAAACCCAGCATAATACCCGATTTAGTGGCAACGTCTGGCTGCTGTTGTTTATAGGCTTTCAACAAATCTAGCGACCATTGATAATCAGCACCGGGGCGTGATTGTTTATATAAACGCGGCACAGTTTCCAAATTATGATTAAAAACATCGGGGGCTGCTTGTTTAAATATCTCAAGAGCTTTTTCCATTCGACCCCGAAAATCAGGCACTAAGACTTCTATTTTGAGCGTAGGCACAGCTTGTCGAGCCGCTTGAATACATTGCACAAAATGTTCTGCACCGCCATCACGCAAATCATCACGGTCAACCGACGTAATCACCACATATTTTAACGCCATATCCGCAATTGTTTTCGCAAGTTGCATTGGTTCATCAGGATTCAACGGTTCAGGTCGACCATGCGCCACATCGCAAAATGGACAACGACGGGTACAAATATCACCCATAATCATAAAAGTGGCTGTACCACCAGAAAAGCATTCGTTTAAATTGGGGCAAGTCGCTTCTTCACAAACGGTGTGTAACTTGTTTTCGCGTAATTTGGATTTTAAATTGGCAACTTGGTTATTGTTAGGAATTTTAATCCGAATCCAATCAGGCTTGCGAATAGGGATTTCTGAAGGTTCTATTTTAATCGGAATACGGGCAGTTTTCTCCTGCCCACGTTGATGTCGTCCTACTTTTGGGTCGGTTTTATTCATGGCAATCAATGTTGTCGGATGTAATAAAAAAATTCTATAACGGATTATAGTCGCTTTTAAAAGAAATAGGGGTTTAAACAGTAATTGAATTATCGATATAGTATCGTGTACTATCGCATAGTATGCAAATGATAAAAATAGGAAAAGCAGCTAAGTTACTGGGAATATCCATTCAAACCTTGCACAAATG
>JAYQWJ020000464.1:0-2797 GCA_035829175.2 Candidatus Albibeggiatoa psychrophila | reverse complement strand
TAAACTGACTCCCAAATTCTATTTGGGAGTAATGCCATATTATCAATCCTAACATATCAAAAGGAATTGGCTATATCATTCTCCCAACAAAAAAACGCAACCCAGCCAATGCCAAGTTACGTTTTCTTATTTAAAGGTGCGACATATCTCGACTGTATTCCCGCAGACTTGAGGGAACGAGTCAATTTAAAAGTTATGGATTTACACGAACATTTACAGCTTCTTCATTGAAGATGATTTGTCCTGTATCCAAACGATAGCCTGCATAGAGCCAAACATTACCTATGGGTAAATGACCACTGTACAATTGTATCTTCTCTACCGTATCTGTTAAAAACACATCTTTGCGGAAAGCTAAAATATCATTAGGTGAGCCGCTCCAGCGTAGTACTCCTAGTAGTTCGCCCATTGTGTAATATTCAGCAGGAAAAATAGACTCTGGTACTGCATAGCCTAAAATAACCACTATATCTACTTCTTGAGCATAATGTGCTGGGTCTGGTTTAAACTCAATTCTAATATCAGCTTCATCAGATGCTACTATAGTTTGTTTTTTCAAATATGCGCCATAAGTCACTGGGGTATTAACTGAATCTATCTTAGCAATTCCGCCTGCCCATTCACCTTGAGTTTCTTCTGTACTACCAATTATTACTGTTTTTAAAGGTGGTGAAGTTTGAACAAAGTTTGCAGTAACTTCAACATTACGCTCTTCAGATGCTAAAGTGACTTGGCATAAACTTTTTTGTCCTGAACATGTACCACCACTCCAATGACTAAATTGGCTACCAACATAAGGTTTTACTTGCAATGTGACCGTCGTTGTATTTAGACCATCGTAAACACCTTTATGTGATTTGCAATTTGTAGCACAATTCACACCTTTTAAATTGGTATTTAATTTTGTGTCAAACACATAACCTGACCCTGCAACATCTTCAACAGGATTACCACTGTTATCAATAGCATGTTTTGTCAGAATAATACGTTTGCCCAAACTGCTGTTATCTAATTCAAATTCTGCTGAAACACGCATATCGCTGTTCATGGTCACAATACATTCAGGTTCATCTTTAAAGCTTGCACATGCACCTTGCCAACCTATAAAAAGAGAATTGACATCAGTTTCTACATTGAGTGTGACAGTTAATCCTTCTGGATAATTACTATCGCAAATATCATCACCAAAACCACACGCAATGCCGTCACCTGAAACTTTACCACTCCCCGTGCCTTCACGAACCACAGATAATTCAAACCCACCTTGCATTGGCTCAAATACGGCTCTAACAGCATGATCTTTACCCATTGCTAGGCTGCAATCTTCAGCACCACTACAAGCACCGTCCCAACCTGTAAATTTAAAACCAAGAAGAGGATTTGCTACTAAGGTCATACGGTTGCTGCTATTACGTTCAAAAATAATAGGTTCGCAACTGGTTGCATTACAAGTGGCTTCTAAATCATCACCTTTGACGTTAACCAGTCCGCTACCTTTAATAGTGATGTTAAGCGCGTTGGTTAGCACGGATGTTTTCTGGAAAATTGCAGTCACTTGACGGTCTTGGGTCACTTGTACTGTACATTTTGTATTGTTTCCTGAACAACCACCACCTGTCCATTCAACAAATTCTGTACCTGCTGACAAGCTGATAATTAAATTTACAGTTTTATCTTCTGCAAAACTTGCTTGGCAAATAGAGGAGTCAGTACCGCAATTGATATTTTCTCCTATCACAGAAGCACTTAAATCAGTATTTGTTAAAGGTGTTCCTGAGCTATCAACTAGATTAACACTCAATGAATATGTATCTGTTGATATTGATTTTTCTGCAAAATTAGCGGTAACTACTGTATTTGTAGTCATTTCAAGTGAACATGTTTCAGAGCTACTTACACATCCATTCCATCCCGTAAATTCATATCCTGTTTGTGGTGTTGCAACAAGTGATACAGTCGTATTTGGTGTAAAGCTACATCCTGTTCCACAATTACTGCCTGATGCGGTAACGTTGCCGTTGCCATTGGTTGTTGTGGTAAGTACAACATTATCAGGTGCTTGTTGTTTGAAGTTGGCTTGTATGGAAATATTGCCCGTTAAAGTGACTTCACAAGTCGGGTCAGTGCTACCAATACAAACACCACTCCAGCTATCAAATTGGTATCCCGCATTTGGCGTTGCTACAAAGCGGACTAGTTCACCTTGTTGCACAGTCAAGTTTAAGCTGCAATTGCTTTGGGTACATGTTTGGTCTTTTGTTGTGATGAAGCCATTACCACCTGTTTGAATGCCTACGTTGAAGCTTTCATTGGTAATTTGTTGTTTGAAAAAGGCTTGTACTGTGGTGTCATTGTTGACTGTGATGATACACGTTGATGTATTTCCACTACATGCACCTGCCCATTTTTCTAAAACATAGCCATTATTAGGGATTGCTGTGATAGAGATTTGGCTATTTTCTGGGTATTGTCTTGAGCAGTTGTTACCACAATTATCTGCATTAATCGTTAAGCTACCTTTGCCATCAGTAATACCATTTATAGTATAGTTGGTGACAATTTGTTGTAGGTTAATGCTTTGGAATTTGGTACTAACTGAGCCATAGTCATCCATCACGCTTAAGTTAACGTCATATCGACCATAATTTGGAAAGTTTAAGCTTGCGATTTGACCCGCCGCCGCTAAACCATTAGAAGTTGCCCAGTTGTATTGTGTGATTATACCGTCAGGATCATAAGAGCTTGTTGCATTAAGGTTGACAGTTTTGTCAGTTGCAGAAAAAGTGAAATTAGCAAT
>JAYQWJ020000463.1:0-2505 GCA_035829175.2 Candidatus Albibeggiatoa psychrophila | reverse complement strand
CTTCAGGCAATTCAACACTAACACCATTCAATGGCACAACATAAGTATTTGGTGTCCCTAATTCATCATATAAAATAATCAGACTGGCTTCTTTATCGCCTAAGGTGGTGGGTTCAAATGTCACTTCGACAAAACAGTTAGGTTCGTCAAATGCGGTTGATCCATAAGTTTGATTGCTACAACTATCTGAAATAATAACAAAGTCTGTTGAAGTATAAACCGTGGTTGGCGTACCTAAAGCATCAACGGGTTTGATTGTCCCAACATGAGCATAGGCGTTAATTTGCTTAAAAGTGACGTTATTAAGGCTTTGATTAGCCGCGCCAAATGATTTAGCTGCGGAACTTGAATTAACAGCGGTATCGCCGAAATTGTAAAAGGAAGGGGTTACAAACACATCGGCTTGAACCAATGTCGAAATGCCCGATATTGATAATATGAGCAAATATCGCCACAAGGTCATTAGACCTATCGGCACGTAGTGTTGCAGTTTCATATCTTACTCCATCAAAAAGAATTTTGGGTTTATGATTTATTGTGAAATTAAAATAAGTTAATAGAAAGCTTTAGAGTCATTAGATAATAGACGTTAATTTATTAAAACTTTCCCACACAATAACAAGCTCAATGCTTTTAATTCTCTCTGTGTATAGCCATTATAAGTATCAATATATAGATAAGCGTTATGTTTTAGTGAGTTAACGGATTTATATTTTATTTATCAATGAATTAGGTTTTTTGTATTTTTATAACTTGAGGATTTAAATCTATAATATTGAAATATAAGGATTATTTTAAAGACAATTCTAAAGTTATCGAGCAAATAATGCTCAACAACCTTAAAAGTCTTATAATAAGAAGGGTTATTTATAGCTCGAATTGAGCAATTACAGGGGCGTGGTCAGAAGGACGTTCTAATTTACGTGGCTCAACATCCGTTTGGCAAGATAGACATTGGGTTTTCAACGCATCGCTCGCTAAAATCAAATCAATGCGCACTCCACGATTACGTCGAAATGCAGCCGCTCGATAATCCCACCAGCTAAAATGTCCCGCCTCAGATTCAAATAAGCGAAAGCTATCATGAAAACCTAAATCTAATAATTTTTGCAATGCCTCACGTTCAGCATCACTGACTAAAATATGACCTTTCCAAGCCTCAGGATCATGCACATCTCTATCATCAGGCGCAATATTAAAATCACCTAAAATAATATAGTTTTCATAGTGTTCACGCTCAGCTTGTACCTGTTGATATAAATGTTGTAACCAATCTAATTTGTAAGCATATTTTTCTGAACCCACTTCAGAGCCATTCGGCACATATAAATTTAATACGCGTATATCGCCAAAACTTGCACCTAAAATACGACGTTGTGGATCATCCAAACTAGGAAAATCAGTCATGACATCAGTAACGGGATGACGGCTTAACAATGCTACGCCATTATAGGTTTTCTGACCTGCAAACACCGCGTGATAACCAATCTCTTGCAAGGCATCAATAGGAAATATATCATCGGTTAATTTAATTTCTTGTAACGCCAAGACATCAGGCTGTTTTGCTTGTAACCAATCGATGACATGCGCAAGACGAACTCGCAGTGAATTTACATTCCAAGTAGCAATTGTGAACATGGTAGGACTTTTTTTGATTTATTGATATTCGTAAACAGTACGGGCAAAACTGTCAAATTCTTTGCTACCTTTACCTGAAGCGTCCATTTCAAACACGGCTAAGCCTTCACTAAATGAACGTCGATAAACCGTGCGTTGACAGAGACGGGTTTCTAATACTTTAACACCGGGCAAGCTATGTAAAACCTCTTCGACTTGATCGGATTCTTTCACCGCAGCATGGGTATCAGCACGATTAACAAAAGTTAAAATTTCAGGTGGTTCATTTTTAACTTCACTGGCAACCAAATATAAAAATCGCTGGGTTGACCACACATCCGCTTGACTGGGTGTGACGGGTACAATAATACGGTCAGCAAGTGCGATGACTTTTTTCATTGCCGACATATTTGCCGTGCCCACATCAATTACAACTTGTGAAGTTTCAATATCTTTAGGTTTAATATAGCGGGTATAGACTTTGAGTGGCGGTTCATATTTTTCTTCTGCCCGAACCTGAGCAACATCACTGAGTGTCGATTGCGGATCTAAATCATAGGCAACAACCGTTTCACCTTGTCGAAGCAGCCACAGTGCATAGTTAAAAGTCACAGTGCTTTTACCAGAGCCACCTTTGAGATTTCCAATTACTGTTATCATAAACGCACACTATGAGGTGGTAAATATTAGAATATTCTTATATTAAAACATAGATTTGCTAAAAGTGGTAGGTAAACTAAACAACCACTTCGTTAATTCTCCTAGTGGGCGTTCTCAATCAGCAGCAAAATTGCAAAATAAATGGCATCAATGGCATCAATAGAAAAAGGCGAAGTAAATGGAAAGAAACATAACCAGAGGACAAAAATCAAATCAAGCTGAGGCATT
>JAYQWJ020000462.1:0-3697 GCA_035829175.2 Candidatus Albibeggiatoa psychrophila | reverse complement strand
TATACATAGTAAAGTAAAGCTTATTCCTATGTTGCTTGGTCAAATAAGTGGAATAGTTCCATTAACTCATAATTGAGCAGCTAACGGTTTAAAAAAGCAATTTATGACTAAAAATACATTTTAGGTCTTTTATGCTCAAATCCACCCAATAAATCAATAATATCTCGGGCATTATCTGAGTTTAATTGCTGCTGTTCTGAAATATTCTCTTCTTTATCCAAGCACTCAACCTCACCCCAACAAGCAAACGCATGTTCAAGCACCGTCATCCCTTTAGGTGAGTGCATTTTTATATCGGCATCTCTATCCAATAGCAGTTTTACATTTATCAATGAATAGGCAGAAATTGCAGAAAATAACGGCGTATAACCTCTTTTATTTGGCATGTTGATGTCAACGCCAGCATCCAATAAATACTCCAGCGCAGCACTACTTTTTTGACAATTGGCAGCATAGAATAATGCTCGGGATTGTTGCAAATTACTGCCTTTTTCATGTAAAAGCTTGACTAATTCAGCGTCACCTTGTTTCGCCGCCAGTGCAATTGGCATCATTTTTTTTGCATTTTGAATTGATAAACTCGCACCGTGTGAAATCAGTAATTCAATTAAATCTAATTGGCATTGAGTCACTGCTAAATGTAATGCGGTTTGCTGCAAATCATCTTCAGATTGTTGATTAATATCAGCTTTATATTTTAACAATAACTGAGTTAATAATTTAAGTTGGGCTAATTGGGTTTTGTCATCCTGACAGTTGACGACCAATTGTAGAGGGGTATGCCCTGTGACAATGTCAATCCGATTTGGATTAGCCCCAGAATTGAGTAATAAATGAATTGTGGGTTTATCTTTCGCATAACGTACTGCCATAATGAGCGGAGTTCGGGCAAGATTATTTGCAGCTTTCTCTGTAGCCTCAATTTTTATTTCTAAATCAGCTCCTTGCTTTAATAATTCCTCAACCAATTCTGCACAACCCAGTTTTGCCGCAATATGCAGAGCTTGTTCTCCTGATTCATTCACATAATCAATTTTAGCAGCATATTTAAGCAACGCTTGGACGGTCATTAAACGTTGTTTTCTAAATATTTTTAGACTTTCAGGCGTTCTATCTTCACCAATATATTCACTTTCAATCGCAATCTGCAATGGCGCACGCCCATTAAATACTAAATTAGCATCCGCTCCTTTTTCTAACAATAATTCTACAATATCAACACGCGCATACTGAGCCGCTTTGTGCAATAAAGTGCTGTCATTCCAGTCTTTGCAGTATACATATTTTACATTGAAATCAAGGTAGTGCTGAACTTTTTCGATTTGACCTTGTTTAACTGCAAGCTGTGCAGCAACGAAGGTGTATTGTGGTGGTTGGTCTAATAATTCAGGTGTTAATTGGTCGAGTGGGACATTATCTAAGATAGGTTCAATTTCTTCCTTTTGTCCCATTGCTGTTAAGCGTCCAAACAAGCTCATTGTTCACCCCCTATTTTGTCATTTAACAGTATTGTAGCAGACAAATTTAGCTGATGTTACGTAGTTATTTTGACGACAAAAGTGTGAATAAAATGGCTTGCTTAATGAGATGAATTCGGCGGGATTTTTCAGGCTTAATTATCAATCAGGGATGGTTAAAAATAAGCAGCTCGTTCCATAAAACGTGATGCTGCTTTATCTTGTAATGGTCACTCGCAAAACAAGTTTTGCACTCCTGTAGTACGGTTTGTATCATTATCAAAACTTAGCTTATTCAATGAATTATTTTCCAAACTTAATGCCCGTATTAGGATAATTATCTGCTGTATTGTCAGGTAAAAAGGCTTTGAATTGATGTAAATCACCTTCTAAACTTGCATCTTTGATAATGGTGGGACGCAAAAATATGACCAGCTCAGTTTTGCTATAAGTGTCATGTTTATAAGTGAATAAATCGCCTATTAACGGTAACTTAGATAACACGGGCACTGCATCTGTTTCATGTTCAATCGTATCTTCCATCAAACCGCCAATAATTGCAATATTGCCATCGCCCACTTGTAAAATTGATTCTATTTCACGCACTTGGATTTGAGGGATAGGATTTGAAACGCCTGCTAATGCCAGTTCAGGATTTGGGTCTTGCACATACTTTGTAATTCTGGAAATGGTTGGGCGAACATTGAGTGTGACCATGTCGGTATCGCTGATTTGAGGCGTGACATTCATAATTAAACCAACAGGCAACACTTTTGGTTCAGTATCAACCACATAGCTGACAAAAGAGACTCCTGTACTCACATTGGTTGCTTGGGTTTGTGGCACGATGTCAATACTAAAATATACAACATTATCAACTACTTTAAGAACTGCCGTCTGATTGTTTAACACCATAATTTTAGGGCTTGATAGAACTTTGACATTCCCAAACTGCTCCAATAAACGTAATGCTGCGGTAATATTGCCTATCACGCTGTTAGGATTGGCGTATTCAATGCCATAAAATGGACTGTTGTTTAATTTGCCGCCCGTCAATGATTGCTCATAAGTGTAGTCACCCGAAATACGTTTCCAATCAATACCCGCTTGATATTCATCTTTTAAGCTCACTTCGGCAATTGTGGCTTCAATCAGAACTTGACGTTGTGCACTTTCTAGCACTGAATCTAAAAAAATCTGAATTTTCTCATGTTGATGGTGTTTTGCATTAATCATCACAATCCCCGTTTCCGCATTCATAATGACATTGGGATTGTTTTCCTCAGTTCCGCCTAATAGAGAATTGATATTCCCGGTTAATGTTTGCCAGAATAAATTATCAGAGGTATTTCTAACTTGGGTTGTGGAATCATTTTCACCTTCACTTGATGAAGCTGCACCTTGCCCATTACCAGAAATATCCTCAATACTGGAAATACTTTGCGTAGATACTTTGACTTCGGTCACAGTTTGACGACTCATATTGACGTAATTGACTTTATATAAGCGCAAATAAGGCGAATCTGGAAAAACTTTAACGTAAGTGTCTTTTATCTCGTAACGCAATTCAACTTGTTCCGCAAGCCGTTGCATGATTTGGGGTAATGTCTGTTCAATCGCATTTAACGTCACATGACCCTTAATACTGGGGTGTACATCGATGTTGATTTCAGCATCTCTGGCAAGTGCAAATAACAGTTGGTCGACTGGCACATTGGTTACTGTTACCGTATAAGTTTCAAGGGGTTGGCTCGGTAATGGTGGGGGAATAAAAGGCATTTGTTGTATTGGTGGCGGAATATTTGCGCTGAGTTCAGGTTTTGCAGATAAATGCTCAGTATTGATATGTCCCGGAGAGGGCACTTGCGGTTGTGGTGCGCATCCTGTGATGACAATCAAAAATAGACTGATTTGAAAAAGAAGCCTGAAGCACATTTGCATTATGATAAATTTTTATTCGGTGAGAATTAATTGAGGTTATTTTAACATACTCATTTCATCAATTTTAAAAATGATAAAGTTTGGAGAGGAATAAAATCAGAGGCTTGAGATTTGGGTTATTCGGAAAGGTTAGCGGGATAAAAATGCTGTTGTCCTGAAATAAAAAAACACTCCTTGCGATAACACAAAGAGTGCTTTTTACAAATACTGTCTAAGCTAGTACAAAAAAGTCTAACTTATTCAGCAGGTTTTGCAGCTTCAGCAGGTGCAGCTTCAGCAGGTGCAGCTTCAGCAGGTGC
>JAYQWJ020000461.1:0-4173 GCA_035829175.2 Candidatus Albibeggiatoa psychrophila | reverse complement strand
TGCAAATCTACTTCAGCATCATCGCCAGCGTAGATATAAATAGTATTAGCATTCGTTAAACGAGTTGTTTCATCTACAGTTAATACCGTAGGTTCAAACCGTATAACTTCTGTAACAGTTGGATGTTTTTGAACACGATCTATGGTTGCACCATCACATCCTTTAGTTAAACCTCCAAGATGACCTAAGTTAATGCTAAGGTTACCACCTTTACCACCTGCAATATCAAATACTTTATCTCTTCCAGTAATGGTAATTGACTTAATACCAGTCAAAACGCTATCAAGCCAGCTAGCTGCCTTAGCTTCAAATTTTGATTCTTGAGTACCTATACCTTCTGCAGTACCTCCACAACCTGCTGCTAAATTACCAGAACTTTCGGATTCATTTAAATTACGTGCTGATACATGAACAGAACCACCGCGTCCAGCATAAGCGTTACCATAATAGAATTGAGACCAACTGTTAAATAGCCTTGCATCTCCTCCTTTACCTGCTGAAACTAAACCCAAGTTTATAAACTCATTGGGGAATATACCAATATGACCACCATCACCGCCAAATGCATCAATGGCTATAGAACCCGATTTATTAGAATCTAGTAAATCTAGATTAGATATTGGTTCATCTCTACCACCAGGTTTAGCACCAATTTCTCCTTCATTAATGAATCGACCTGAAAAAATGCTAACGGTTCCACCATCAGTAGCATTATGGTAACTACCATCCAACATGGCACCAACTTTTCCATTTGCTGTCTCAATAAAACCTCTATTGCGAATAACATTAGCAGTTAGCACTATGTGATTGGATGCTTGTGCAAGCTTATTTTTTGCAGTAACTAATGATCCTTCAATACACAGACCTGCTACTTGAATATGCTGATTACCTATTGGTAAGTAAACGATATGTCCCTTTTTAATGAAAACAATATCAGTGTCTTGTATTTTTTTAAGAAACCCGCTCTGATTTTTCCACGTTTTGCTTCCAGTCCACGATTGTAATTGTCCAAAGCCTGTAGAAATGGCGGTTGCTTTTGAAATGTCACACACATTTGCAGTAGATGATATAATCTCAGACGGTCTAATCATCACCATTGCATTTCTAGCATCAGAACTTCCATTTGCTTTCACTGTTAGGGATGCTTCATAAAGTCCTTGCTCAAAGTAAGCATGTTGTGGAGCAGGTATATAAACTAATAAATTGTCTGCCCCATCACTAAAATAACTCTTACCAGTAGAGACACTTCCTGAATAACTATCTCCATCCCCAAAACTCCATGTGTAACTTAATGAATTTATATCAATTTTGTCAGATTGATGATGTTTGGTTTTGCAGCTTGTCCATAAACCAAATTTTTTCTTACAAATTCTTTCAGTCCAGCGTTTAATATAACCAACACCAACGCTAGCTCCACCAAAACTAACATTCACGCCTTCTGTACCTGTTTTCTCAGCAGGACTATTGATTAGCAAAGCTGAGGCGGAGTGGCTGAAAAGTACCCCTACCAGTACAGTTGAGGCAACAATGTGCTTCAACGATAAAAATTTCATCATTGTTCTCCTAAAATAATGATTTTGAAAAGCCCAAGTGAAATTGGTAATCTCACTTGGAATGGTTAAAAACTAATAATTGACACACGCCTTGTCAGAAATAGCTAACCCTTCAACATCATCGAACGGCATTTCAACATCGCGTGTTACAACAGATTCACAATTAGCTGCATCAAACGCATGTAATTGAAATCCTGTATGGTGAGAACCAAGTAATAAATAACCCTCAGATGAGATGGAAAGAGGCAACTTGGTTAAAGCTTCGGTTTTATGAGGTAAATTTGAACAAAGTACTTTTGATTCACCTGTTGCTGGAATGTACTGCCATAACTGCGAACCAAAAGTGGCATACAGTGCAGAATTGCTAGCATTCCAAAGTAAATCACCGACTTTGAAAGAGAAAGGTGAGATAAGCGTACCTTCACCTGTAGTTGGATTGATTTGTCCTAAACCATCGTGTTCAGCCCATGCCCACAATACATCACCAGTCGCATCAAAAGTAAGGCTGGTCACACCTTTGAATCCAGTTGCGCCAATAGCAACTAAGTCACCTGTTTCTGGGTTGAACTGATATAAATAGCCTTTAGGACTACCTTGTGCGTTATCACCAGATGCCACAAAAATCTGTTGTGTGATTGGGTGAATAGCCATCGCTTCAATATCATAACCTTGATGAATTTCACCTAATTTACGGGTTACATTTTCCACAAGGTCGTGTACGAAAAATTGGCTATCATTAAGAGCTTCATCTTGCACACCATATAATAAACATACTGGTTGGCTAACTGAAACAGATTGCACTGTTTCTACAAAATCCGTGTATTTGGTTTTCATACCATCAGCATCAATATTTTCAAGCACATAATAATAAGTTTGATTGGCAGAAATTTGCTCATCTTTAAAGCTGTAAGTTGTCCCCCATTGAGCATCAGATTGGGCAGCAATCATTTCAGCATTAAGTTGAGTTAAATTAATTAGATTACCTGATGGATCAAGTTTGGTTGTACGCCAAATGTTGAATCCTTGGTTACCAAATTCAGCAAGCGTAGCCCAAGTTAGAATATGATAAGAATCATGTGCAGCTCCCACAAGATAATCCAATGCTAATGTTGGAGGAGGTTTACAATTTAATGTATCCAATGAGTTACGTGGAACGCGCCGAATAGCTCGTTTAGTATTTTTATCTTCTTCTTTTGGTTCTGTCCAAGCTGCAACTTTATTTGCACCCTCTTCAATTTTACCTGCGATATCAATTGTCTTATCTAAAAATGCATTGATTGCTGGAGAGTTAGTTTCCAAGAAAGTTGCAAGATTTCCTGTAAAAGCAGAAATTGCACACAAGACAGGACACAGAGGTGGAAAAATAGGAGCTAATATTGCTGTAACAGTACTAACTACTCTAAGCACCTTTGTAATGATGGGTAAAGCTTTTTTAATAAAACTGGCTATTTTCTTAACGAAACTGGCTATTTTGGCGACAAATTTAGCTATTTTATTAAAAAAAGCACCGATTTTCTTAAAAAATCCTCCACGTAAATTGGTTATTTCTAAGCAAGTGCCACTTTCATTATCAACAACTGTATAATTACCTTGACTATCAATATAAACAGTCAGATTTTCAACTGTATCAGTCACAACATAACTATCATCATCAGGATTATAAACAGCAACTAAATCAGGGAATTCCTCATCAGTGATTGTGTAGCTACTATCATCCCCATTTAAAAGTAAAGAAACACCTTCAAATTCCTTATCTTGAACTATTTGAGTACCATCTGGGGAAACAGATAAAGAAGCGTCAGGGAATTCATTATCTGAAACAACAAAATTACCATTATCATCAACACTAACAACATGGTCAGGAAACTCTGAATCAGTAATTGTATAACTGCCATTTTCTCCTAAAGTTGTTGTAACTGTTGGATATTGTTTATTAACTAATGAAAGACTACCATCAGAATTTTTATTAACATTGAAAACATTTTCTGAGCCTGTAGGAGAAACATTTTGTCCAACAATGACTGTAAAATTATCATTATCAGCACGAGTTCTTCTTGTATTGTCTTCACCACCACCTAATAACGTACTACCATTTGGCGCAAGAAAAATTTCTGCTGCATTATTAGCCCCTGTAAATGATTCAATATCCAGTTGCTGAGTTTCCATTGGCGTGAGCGATTTTGCATCGTGACCTTCTGCTTTTGGCGTTGTTCTAATACCGTATTGCTCATTGTAAATGATGACACTGTTGTCTCGATTTTTCATAAACAAATCGCCAGTTGTATCACCAGATAAACCAAATAAAATTTGAACTGTTTCACCTTGTTTAGTTACGGAAATTTTGTGTGGTGGCATAAATTCTTCCGCAAAAAATGGTGTGGTTAATTGCATATCCAACAAATCAGTGGAAATTTCATAATCACCAATACTTTGCACTCTGAAATAGAATTGTCCATTTTCATCAGTCGTTGTGTAGAAACTTCCTCCTTTACCTTGATTAATGAGAGTTAAGTCTTCCAAATAGACATCATGCCCCATTCGGACAGATTCACCTTCTTCAAAATACCCATTTCCATTTGCATCGAGAAAAACAACACCAACAATGAGCGTTTCATCATTG
>JAYQWJ020000460.1:0-9047 GCA_035829175.2 Candidatus Albibeggiatoa psychrophila | reverse complement strand
ATTTTTTGTGCATTATCGCCTGTCAATTGCCAACTTAAACATCTCAAATTACCGCCTAAAAAACACACCTCTTTGGCATCAATAGGAATCACTGTTTTATCAGTTAATGATTGAATTTTTTGCAGAGCAGCCTTATCTTTCTGAGAATTGTCAAATGTAGGCATATAAATATAATGATTGGTCACGATTGAATTCACATAAATCCCGCAAGCTGAAGCATAATTTCCATGAGATTCTCCATAGCCAATCCCTTCAATTTCATGAATATCAACATTTGTGAGTTGTGCGTGTAATTCATCTAAGACACTGTGTTTAAACGCCTTATCCTGAGCATAATCATTCATTAACAACGTCTTTTCATCAATAAACATCAACATTCCATCCGCATGACCTAAATAGGCTTCATCCATTGGAATCATCGCTATTTCTGTAACATCAAGCAGCTGTTTTAATTTACGCATAATTTGCTGATATGAAAGATTTGGATTTCGGTCTAATACTTTCTCAGTCAAAATCATTTTATCTCCAGCATTATCAACGATATTCCCGCCATCTAACTTTATATTACTGCGTTCAATCTGTAGTTTATTCTCCGCTATAAAATCTAAAAATCGGGCTTGGACATCGGTTTGTTGTGGGCGATCATAATTAAAATTCACCATTTTGTTTGGATGTACCGTTGAAAAATCGCGTATCCAAATATCTGCTATATCAGCTTCCAATAATATGTCATCGGGTAATTTATGTTTAAAATACGGCAAGGTATCCTTGTCCACGAGTACGACAATCTCATCTTTACCCATAATTGTTTTGGCAAATTGAATATCAAAATCAATCAGCTTTTCAAAATAAGGACGATAATAATCATCATGGACAGAAGGTGCTGCAATGACAATCAGCATTTTTTCAATATTAGGCGATTGAAGATTTTCTTGCCCGTTAACGATATTAGAACAACAAACCATCAAAATCAGTAATAATATTTTATTCATTAGGGTTAACCTTTTATCTGAAAAAATAAATTTCTGCAAAGCCAATATAATTTTTACAATCAAAAAGTTGCGCTGATTTTATTATAAAACATGCTAATGCTGCAAACATAGAATAGGAGTGCAAAACTTGTTTTGCAAATGAGCATTTAAACAAGAGGTAGGAATGCAGTGCATCGAAAACTAGAATACACTGCGCTGAAAGAGATTACTGAGTTGTACCCATATTGCCTAACATATCTCCTAATGGCGGAAATGTGACTCTTGAGTTGCCATTTGTTGATAAATTACTCAAAGCATCTTCTAATGAAAATACAGGAGTCTCATCTGATTCCATTTCTTCTACAAGAGGTTCTTCCTCTACAATCTTATATAACTCAGATGGTTGTTTAAACAAATAATTTGCTTTGTAACGTTGAAGCTCATAAATCCATGGTGCTAATTTCTGATTCAATTCAGCCACTTCTTTTTGAACTTCTGCGGCAGATTTTAATGTAGGGGCTTCTTCACCTTCAGCGACTTCAATCACGCTAGGTTCAACGTAAGCTGCGGCAAATTTAGCGTAATACACATCATTTTGTTTGACTAAATTGAGTGTTACTTGCAAGCCATCATAAGCGGTAAATACAATGCTACGACCCGTATTTGTTGCGATAGAATCTGAAATGCTGACATCTTCCATATCTAAATTAGCTAAAAAATGCGCCATTTGATTCACAGAATAACTTGAACTAATCATGGCTTTTTCAGGCAAGTTCGCTATTTGATAATCACTGTCACTTGGTTTTTGTTTAAAAATATGGATGATTTGCGCCTCATTTTCACTAATCACCACATCACGAATTCGACTGCCTTCCACATTGATAATGGTTTTTTCTAACCAATCCTTAGCTTGTTTTTCCAATTTCAACAGCCCTTCCACCGCCCAAGATTGTTTGTCATTTGGTTTACGCACATAAATTTCATGTAAGCTATTATCACTCCGCGCAATACGGTCATAACCAACAATGAGGCTGGCAATCGTGGTTTCACCTTGGTTTAACGCGACTAAAGCAGAATCAACATCTTTAATATTGACATCTCGCACACCCAATATAGCGTAATTTTCTGGTTTCTGGGTTTTGGCTTCTACAATATTGAGACTCGCCATTCCTAGTAACACATTACGCACGTTTTCTTCTTTAACTGGATAGCCGCGTTTATCAACCAAACCCCATACACCGTCTTTCAATTGCACGGTAAATTTTTCATGGCTGTTGCTAATTTCGATATTATCTACATCGTTCAATTTATCCATCAAATTTGGAAACAGCTTATTTTTTGATACGGTTTGCTCAGGATTTGAGGGTTCACTGGTGAGCTGGACTGTAATACCAACCACGACAAATGCAACAATGGCTAACAATATCAGTTTGTTTGGGTGCATAAAATCTCCTTTATCATGCTGTAGATAAAAACCCTGTTTTAACTATGCTCAATTTATGATTTTTCAAGCCTTGAGTATAGAATTTTCAGCGTTTACTAAAATATTTTTACTTATAAATATAAATTATAAGGTTTATCATCATCTTATATGACTGTATTAACACAATAATGATGCAAGTGCACAAAAAAATGTAAATGTACGTAGTTTTTTAAGTCAAATATCTTTAAAATATAAAATGTTATTCCAAAGAAATTTTTCATCTGTTACTGGGAATTTATATGAATTTAGATAGAGTTGCTCCGGGTAAAAATATACCTGAAGAAGTGAATGTTATTATTGAAATTCCTGCACATAGCGATCCTGTTAAGTATGAAGTTGATAAAGAAACGGGTGCAATGTTTGTTGACCGTTTCATGAATGTTGCAATGCATTATCCGTGTAACTATGGTTATGTTCCTCATACTTTATCAGAAGACGGCGATCCTGTTGATGTCTTAGTCATCACGCCTATTCCAGTGATTAGTGGTGCAATTATCCAATGTCGTCCATTAGCGTTATTGCGTATGGAAGATGAATCGGGTCCTGATGCAAAAGTACTTGCTGTGCCTATTGATAAATTATCTACATTGTACCGTCAAACACGCGACATTGAAGATATTCGCCCAGAATTATTAAACCAAATTGCACATTTCTTTGAGCGTTACAAAGATTTGGAAAATAACAAATGGGTTAAAGTAACGGGCTGGGAAGACGTTGAAGAGGCGAAGAAAGAAATCATGAGTTCCATTGACCGTTATAATGACGCGAAAGATAAACCACTTTTCTAAGTGATTCGATTTTTTAAAAGCCTGCCGAATTATCTATAATCTGGTAGGCTTTTTTTATGCCATCGAATGATTAAACTAAGCAGACAATGCTTGTTGTAAAAAATTAGGTAATGCAAAACTGGCTTGATGGATTGCGGCATTATAATACAAAGTTTCAAAATTAAGATTTTCGGCATCTTCACGACGGAATTGGCTTAAATCACCTTGCCCTGCAATTGTACCTGTCCACCAGCCTGATGGATAAGAAGTGACAAAAAATTGTAAGCTGCGTGTATTGTCAAATCCTGCTTCACGTTGTGCTTTGTGAATCGACTGTAACAATGGCAAATGAACCAAAGGCGACTCACTTTGTTGAATAAGCAAGCCTTTCTCACCTAAAACGCGCCGACATTGGGTGTAAAACGCCACATTAAATAAGCCTTCACCCGGTCCAATGGGATCAGTACTATCTACAATCACAATATCAACACTGTCATCTGCGGCATCTTGCATCCATTTAATGCCATCATCAAATAATAAAGTAGCACGAGGGTCGTCATTAGACTCACATAATTCTGGGAAATATTTCTCTGAGGCACGGGTCACTGCTTCGTCAATATCCACTTGAGTCACCGTTTCAACGCTGGGATGCTTTAATACTTCGCGTAAAGTCCCACAATCACCGCCACCAATAATCACCACATTTTTAGGATTAGGATGGGTAAATAAAACGGGATGGGTCATCATTTCATGATAAACAAAATTATCGCGTGTGGTCAGCATGATACAACCATCAAGTGTCATTAAGTTGCCAAATTTTTCCGTTTCATAGATTTCAACTTTTTGAAAGGTGCTTTGCTCCTCATGTAATTTACGCTTAATTTTGAGCGAAAACGCTGAACTTGCCTTATTATCAATTTCAGAAAACCAATTTGTATCCAATGCCATTGCGAGATGCCTTTACAAGAAAAAATGAGGCTTATTATAAAACTTGCTTAAACATAGCTAAAGGTTTTTTGCTGCTTGCCAATATTTTTAAATAAAAGTATGCTTGCGATACTAATTTAATGATTGTATCAATATATTTAAAGGTGGATGCCATGAAATACGAGTTGACCAACCCATTTGCAATGAGAATCAAGCAGTTGTTGGCTTTGATGTTGCTGATGATGTTCGTTTTTGCAGTGAATTCCAATCTTCATGCCGCAAATCAGTCTATCGAGCTTTGTACAACACTTGATGGCTCAGAAAGCATTGCACCCGGTGATTTTCAAATTCAGCTAGATGGCTTAGCACAAGCATTAAGAGATCCTACCGTTGTACCACAAGATGGTACTGTAACAATTTCTGTTGTTCACTTTGCAAATGAAGCGCGGGTTGAAGTTACACCGGTCACCGTAACAAGTGCTGAAGTCGCTGATCAACTTGCATTACAAGTCAGTAATATTAAACAAGAAGGTTTGGGGCAATTTACCAACATTGCGCAGGCGATTGATTTATGTACGAACCAATTTAGCTTTAATTCAGAACTTCAAACCATTGATATTGTGACAGATGGTATTCATAACCGAAATGGAGACCCTATTGTCAGTGCTGATAATGCCATTGCAAGAGGGGTTGATGCTATTAATGCGCTTGGCGTTGGTAATCAATTGGATGCGACAAAATTACGTGACATGGTACGTCCTCAACCTGCCAGTGCAAATTTAACTCAAAAAGGTTTTTTCTTCCAAATTTCAAATTATGAACTTTTCGTTGATGCTATTCGTGCCAAAATTTCTGCGGAGACAGGTCAAATAGAACAAATAGCTGATTCTTACACTTCTTCTATGTTGAGTTTAGGGGGCGGATTATGCTTAGCATCCACAGATAACGCGGTGCAAATTCAAGCATGTAATGGAGATCCAAATCAACAGTGGGTTTTAGTCGGTAATCAATTTACAAATCCAATAGGTCAATGTTTAACCAGTTTAAATGATGCTAGCTTAACGATTGCAAGTTGCAACGGTGACGTGACTCAAGCGTGGTCTTTACAAGGTACGCAATTGATTAATGGCTTAGGTCAATGTTTAGCAATATCTGCAACTGACGTGTATACCGATGGTAGCAAAGCGCAGACTTCAGAATGTAATAGCGATGATTCAACTCAAGCTTGGAGCTTAAGCGGTACGCCATTTGTAAACGGTACAGGTCGTTGTTTAGATATTCCTGATTGGGATGCTAATGGCAAAATTACTTATACTTGGGATTGTCATGCAGGGAAAAATCAACGTTGGACTTTAAATGGCTCACGTTTAGTCAATGATTATGGTCGTTGCTTAGATATTCATGCCCCAGATGCTTATAACAATGGTGGTCAATCACAAATCTGGGATTGTCGTAATGAAGCAGATGTGATTAATCAAACGTGGACATTGAATGACAAAAATGAATTAGTCAATGGCACAGGCAAGTGCTTAGACGTTGACGCAGCTCAAGCTGATGCCAATGCTGCAAAAGTGCAAAATTGGGATTGTAATGGTCAAATTAATCAAAAATGGCAATTCCTATTTGTTAGTAGTTACAATGGTAATTTAAATGGTCTTGTTAAAAATGCAGTCGATTTAACGGGTTTAAATGCAGTTAATGTTGATGTTAGTGTTAACACTGTATTGACATCTAATAATTTGTCTACAGCGGACGGCAGTTATAATGTTGGCAACGTACCAACCACGCAAAATGTGGTTGCTGAATTTACTAAAGTGGATTATATCCCAGCGATTTACAATGATGTTAACATTCAATTTGGTAATAGCATCGCCTTAGACCAAGTGTTGTTAATTCCTAATGCTTATGCGGGTATTGGTACGATGGCAGGTTTAGCCGTGAATGGTATTACAGGCGGAGGCTTGGATGCTGCCACATTACGCTTACGTTCAGGTATGAATACGCAAACAGGTGCTGTTGTTGCTGAGACGGTCAGTGCTGTTAATGGCTCATATCAATTACAAGCCAATGGCGGTAACTACACATTAGAAGCATCAAAAGTAGGTTTTATCACTAATTACACCAATGTGATTATATTAGGTGGTGAAACACGTCCAGAGCAAAACGTTACTTTAGTGCCTATTTTAGGTTTTGGCGAAGTGCGTGCGGTATTAACATGGGGTAAAACGCCGTCAGATTTAGATGCACATGTCACAGGGCCGCTTGCAAATGATGAACGTTTTCACATCTACTGGGCAACGGGTCAACGTGGTAGCTTAGATACAACACCTTATGGATTATTAGATGTTGATGATATTTTCAGCTACGGCCCTGAAACGATTACTTTGGCGCAAACTAACTTAGCGGGCGTATATCGTTACTCAGTACATGACTATAGCAATCGCAAAGTAAGCAGCAAAGGTTTGGCAAATTCTGGAGCACAAGTCAATATTTATAATGAGTATGGCTTGATTGCAACCTTGAATGTTCCAAATCAAAGCGGCACTTTATGGACTGTATTTGAAATCCGTGAAGGAAACTTGCGCTTAATCAATGAAGTAACAAGTGAAAGCGATAGCCGTAATGTTAAACGTGATGCTATCAGTATTGAGACAGACTATGACGAGATTAATCAATTAACCAAGTAATCGTCTGTTGTAAGAGATTTGTTAGACCGAGCTATTTCAAATAGCAAGGCTTTGTGATGACGATGTGAATAGACTATAGATAATCATTGGTTATATTGGTTATCATTGGTTTTTAGTAGCGGCGTGTTTATCTATTTATAATAGACACGCCCTTTTTATTTGTGAAATAGTATAGAGTTGTACTATATAACTGAATGCAAAATAGCAAAATTTACCCATAATCATTTAATTTTAATCAGCATCTTTTGTACAAAATTACCCAGAATTATTATACTTATTTTAGCTTGAATAGCTGCGTGTTTGGGATTGATTTGAGTTCGTCATTGATGTGTTCATTAATTTTAAGACGAATATTTAGGATTGTTTTTTATGAAGAAGCAAGTGCTAGATGAAGCTGAAATGCAAGCGTTTCGTCAAGCTATGCAAAACCTCAAAGGATTGAAGCCCATTCAATGCGATACAGTCAGACCAGAACCAACAAAAATTGCTGCGATTCCACGTCAACGGGAACAAGAAAAACTTAGTATTCGTGATGAAATGATGTCAGACACGTATGATCCTTACGATTTGGAAACAGGCAATGAGCTGGTATTTGTACGCATGGGTGTGCAGCGCAGTGTGTTGCGTAAATTACGTCGTGGCTATTACAGTGTCAGAGCTGAACTTGATTTGCATGGCATGATTGTGCCTGAAGCACGGGAAGCTGTTGCTTATTTTCTACATGAATGCAGAATAAATCAATATCATTGTATTCGTATTGTCCATGGCAAAGGTCATGGCTCTTGGAATAAACAGCCTGTTTTGAAAGGTAAATTAAATCGTTGGTTACAGCAAAGAGATGAGGTTTTAGCCTTTTGTTCTGCTAGGGAATTTGATGGCGGGACGGGTGCAGTTTATGTGTTATTAAAACGAAATTAGCCAAAGACAATATGCTATCGTCTCTGGCTAATGCGTATCAACTTAGATTAATAAGCGATATTATTTTGCTTGGTCATCAGCTTTAGGAGGTGCAGGTGGTGCGCCATAAGGAGCTGGTGGGTAAGGATAGCCATAAGCTGGAGGTGCAGGAGGAGCTGGATAAGGATTGCTGCCGCCATAAGGATTACCATAGCCATAAGGATTGCCATAACCGCCGCCATTATAGCCATTGTAACCATTATAGCCATTGTAACCATAACCGTTGCTACCTTGACCACTACCTTGACCGTTACCACGACCATTACCACGAACACCAAAGTTCATGTCAAAGTTACCATCACCAAAACCTGAACCGTCGAAAGGACCCCAATTGCTATAGCCATTGCCGTTGCCATTGTTATAGCCATTGCCATAACCATTGTTATTGCCACCCCAAGGACCCCAATTACTAGGACCCCAATTACCAGGACCCCATGCTTGAGCAGGTACAGCAATTGTAGCAGCACCGATAACTGCTGATAATGCTAAAATTTTCGCGAATTTCATAACCATCTCCGTTTGTCAGGATTATTTTAAGTTAGACTGAATTTATTTTTTAATAATCTGCTTCTGAATCTTTTCTTACTGTGTTTAGCAGCAAACTCAAACACAGGATACTATGTTATTTGAATATTAGCAACTACTAATATGCTAATTCTCTATAAAAGTTTTATATCATATATAATAATAACTTAAGTCAGTACCTATGATATACCATATAACACTAACAACTAAAAACATGTAAAACTTAACAAATAATTCAATTATTCAATAACTTGAACTAAATAAACAATATATCATAATCTTTAAATTCTTAAGTTTCCAATATTAAGTTATAGCCTAAAAAAAATTAATTTCAATTATTTCTTTATAATTTTAAAAAATATTTGAATAGTATAATTTAAAATGAGCATAAGCCACTGGATATTTTGTATTTAATTTGGATATAAAATAGGCGAAAAATAGACTAAATTTGTCGTATTGGATTATGACGAAAGGTTTAGGTTTTGAAATGAGACTATATTTTATGGAAGGAATGAAAGAAGCAAACACATCAGAATACAATTCACTGATAGGAATCAGTCGATAGCGTAATTGTAAAGCAATTAAGACGTTTAGCTTATAATACTTAAATCTCATTATTCACACTCCCTGCTGAAGGGTTAAACCTCGACAGACGGCAGAAATCAGCGTATTAACAGGGTTAGATAGCAGCTATTGAAAACTTATTCATACTTATCTATACTTAGTCATT
>JAYQWJ020000459.1:0-2013 GCA_035829175.2 Candidatus Albibeggiatoa psychrophila | reverse complement strand
TGTCTGTGCAACATGCTGCTCTACTGAACTGATAATCAATCATGGGTGGTTAAAAGCGTAACAACCAACATTTGTACAACTGCCACATACCAAGCTTATCGACTTAATTAAATACAAGTTTGAACAAGAAAATGGCATTGTGATTGTGTGTGAAGAAAGTTATACTTCCAAAGCCAGTGCCTTAGACTTAGATGGTTTGCCTAAACACAGTAAAGCTAAAACCACTGTTTTTAGGCAAGCGTATCAAACGGAGTTTATACAAAACGCTCAAAGGTGTATTGATAATTGTTAATTGTTAAAAGTAGCCAAGAATTCACTTGATGACTTGGTATCGGATGAGCAGTTCATCCAGAATTGTGCAACACCTCAGTTTCTAAAACTCGATGTCGCTTATCAATTCAATCATAAAAAGTAATATTTTTTATAACTGTTTAATACGCTTAAGCTTAGCCAATATTAAAGGACTAACAATGGCACTGATTGTACAAAAGTATGGCGGTACTTCGGTAGGCTCGATCGAAAAAATTCGCAATGTTGCAAATAAAGTGATGGCAGCTCGTGAGCAAGGGCATGATATTGTCGTCGTTGTCTCAGCAATGAGTGGTGAAACCAACCGTCTTGTTGAAATGGCTAAATCTATCTCTGACCCGCCTAATCCGCGTGAATATGATGTATTAGTCTCTACTGGTGAACAAGTCACGATTAGCCTATTGAGTATGATGTTGGACTCAGAAGGCTGTCCCGCACGTTCTTATACTGGCTGGCAAGTGGGTATTAAAACCGATAATACTTATAATAAAGCCCGTATTGAAGAAATCGATGAGCACAACATTCGTGAAGACTTAAATCAAGGTCGTGTCGTTGTTGTCGCAGGATTCCAAGGTATTGATGCCAAAAATAATATTACAACATTAGGTCGTGGTGGTTCTGATACCACTGCTGTTGCAATTGCTGCCGCCTTGAAAGCAGATGAATGTCAAATCTATACGGATGTTGATGGCGTTTATACAACTGACCCCAGAATTGAACCTCATGCCCGTCGTTTGGATAAAATTTGTTTTGAAGAGATGTTGGAATTAGCCAGCTTAGGTGCGAAGGTCTTACAAATTCGTTCAGTAGAATTCGCCAGTAAATATAATGTACCATTGCGTGTACTTTCATCATTTCAAGAAGGCTCAGGGACGCTTATAGTGCCAGAGGATCAAATTATGGAACAAGCATTAATTTCAGGCATAGCCTTTAACCGCGACGAAGCAAAATTAACGATACTTGGTGTGCCTGATAAACCGGGTACTGCCTACAAAATTTTAGGATCGATTTCTGATGCTAATATTGAAGTTGACATGATTATTCAGAATGTGGCAGCCGATGGCACAACTGACTTCACTTTTACTGTCCACCGCAATGATTTTAAACAAGCACAAGATATTCTGCGTGCAACAGCTCAAGCGTTGGGTGCGCGAGAAGTGAAAGGCGATGATTGTATTGTTAAGATTTCTTTGGTCGGTGTGGGAATGCGTTCTCATGCAGGGATTGCCAGTAAAATGTTTGGTGCATTAGCCGATGAAGGTATTAATATCCAAATGATTTCAACATCAGAAATTAAGATTTCGATTGTAGTCGATGAAAAATATTTAGAATTAGGCGTGCGCGTTTTACATTCGGCTTTTGGTTTGGAGGAAGCCGCAGCATAACAGGTGTTTAGGATGGATGAGCACCATAAAATTAACGGAGGAACTGTTATGTTAATATTGACAAGGCGTGTTGGGGAATCACTGATGATTGGGGATGATGTCACAGTGACGGTGTTAGGAGTTAAAGGGAATCAAGTCAGAATTGGTGTGAATGCGCCGAAAGACGTAGCGGTTCACCGAGAAGAAATTTATCAACGGATTCAGCAAGAAAAGCTTCCCGCTTCAGAATCAGAATCAGACGATACAGAAAATTAATCAAATTCAGGGTAAGTTACAGCTAACCCAAATCTATGCTTATTTTTGATAACATATGCTTATG
>JAYQWJ020000458.1:0-4703 GCA_035829175.2 Candidatus Albibeggiatoa psychrophila | reverse complement strand
ATGCTTTTGGCTTCAAATAATTCTGCTGTTCGTTCTAATACTCTCTGTTCTAAGGTTGTTCTGGCTTCTTCTAATTCTTTAGTACGCTCTATGACCGTTTTTTCTAATAATAATTTATGGTATCTTTCCTGTTCGATAAAACGTAAATAAGACCGAATCCGATTAATTAATTGATGTGTATCTATGGGTTTAGTTAAATAATCAGCACCGCCTACCTCAAAACCTTTTTGTTTAAATTGTTCTGATTTATAAGCCGCGGTCAAAAAGACAATAGGAATATGACAGGTTTTTTTACGTGAACGAATAAGTTGAGCGGTTTCAAACCCATCCATTTCAGGCATTTGCACATCTAATATGATTAAATCAATTGAATTTCTTAATAAGATACCTAATGCCATCATGCCTGAGTCAGCTTGTACAATTTTTGCGTCAAGATGCTCTTTTATTAATGTATCTAAGGTGAATAAATTATTTTTATTATCATCCACAATCAAAATCTGAAAACTCTGTTGTACATCTAACTCCATAATAAATGCTCCAAAGTTAAAACTTTATTTTTTTTGTTATTTTATATTTTTACATGAAAAGCTTAAAAAGTATGACTTAAGGTGTGATAACTGCCTATAATTTAAGCTACTGAGTTTAACTATATCCTAAATTTTACTACAGAATAAAGGGATATAAAAACAACTTAAGTCTAAATATTATTATCTAAATTCAAGTAAAACCAAAACAAATCAATTCAATATCAAAATATTAACTATATTGTAGTTTATAAGCTTCTTATTTAATCAAGTAATTACCTGCAAAAATCATAGTCATTGTCTTTTCCTAAACAATCTTATTTATTAAAAATAGCTAACAATCTAGCCATCATAAGCCAAGAATATAGACTTACTTTTAGAAATTACAGTTGGATTTTGAACATTTATGAGGATATTCTAAAAAATACTTGCTTAGCAAACCCATTCATTAGATAATTACAGGTTTTCATTGACATTGCTAATTTGATAATTGCTCATTGGTAATTGTTCATTGTTCATTGATTTAAGACTTAAGGAGTGAATAACTTTGGCTAATACTCGTCAAGCTGCAAAACGTGCCCGTCAAGCTGAAAAACATCGTAAACATAATGCAAGTATGCGTTCAATGATGCGTACTTACATTAAAGCAACGGTGAGCGCGATTGAATCAAATGATTTAGAAACGGCTAAAACGGCTTATCAAACTGTAGTACCTGTCATTGACCGTATGGCTAGTAAAGGTTTGATTCATAAAAATAAAGCGGCTCGACATAAAAGTCGTCTTAACGCGCATATCAAAAAAATGGCTATGGCTACAGCTACAGCCTAAATAGTATGGATGCTGTCTTCCTCTGCGGCATCCTCTTCTACTACTTTACGAAATCGCGCTGGATTAATATTGTGCGCTTTCAATAAGTCCGCCAACTCAGCCAATTCACATCCGGTCACACTTGCAGCCTGCTCTTCATCACCTGCCACCATGTTCATCACTCGCAATAGATAATTTCGGTCAAACTCTTTTCGTGCTTGCGCCAAAGTTTGGAATTTATTGGCAGACTCACGTAATGATTGTTTGATTAAGGATAATGGAATCATCGGAGAAGGTGATAAGACAGTACATTGCTCAACCACATTTTGTAATTGTCGTACATTACCCGGCCAAGGCAGTGAAACCATATAATCTAAAGCTTCAGGTGAAAACCGCATTGATTCGCCGTCTTCTTCTGAATGTAAATTTAAAAAATAGTCGAGTAATAAAGGAATATCTTCACCACGTTCTTTGAGCGATGGCATATACAAAGGAATCACATTTAAACGATAAAATAAATCTTCACGGAATTCACCCCGTTTAACTTCCACATCCAAATCACGATGCGTCGCTGAAATAATCCGTACATCAATAGGCACACCATTGATTGCTCCGACAGGTTTAACCTGACCTTCTTGCAAAACCCGCAGTAATTTCACTTGTAAACTGGCAGGCATATCGCCCACTTCATCTAAAAATAAAGTACCGCCATTAGCCGCTTGAAATAATCCTAAATTTTTCCGAACCGCACCTGTAAACGCGCCTTTTTCATGCCCGAATAATTCCGATTCCAGCAATTGCTCAGATAATGCACCGCAGTTAACTGCTAAAAACATTTCATTAGCACGCGGACTGGCACGATGAATGGCACTGGCAAGTAATTCTTTACCTGTTCCCGTTTCACCACCAATAAAAACACTGCTTCTTGCTCTTGCCACTCGTTTTGCTTGGTTTAATAAATTAGCCATTAGGGCTGAACGATGGATAATTTCAGGCGCAAAGTTATTTTCGGCAGTTTCTGCTAAGCCAACATGAGTCAATGCGGATTTAACACATTCCAGTAATTTGTCTGGGTCAATCGGTTTGGTCAAAAACTCAAAAATACCCTGATGTGTCGCACGAACCGCATCAGAAATATCTGCCGTACCACTTAACATAATCACGGGTAATACCGAGTTAAATTGCTGAATTTCTTTTAATAAAGTAATGCCATCCATATCATCCATGCGTAAATCGGTGATGACAAGATGCGGTCTGAACTCAGGCAATAATTCCATTGCAGATTCGCCAGTATTACAGGTTTTAATTTCATAACCCGCTTCGGCTAACCATGCTGACACCATGATTAGAATAACTTCATCATCATCTACAATTAAAATGCGCAATGAACGAACTTCAGATGGGGTTGACTGCTCTTTTTCTGGTAGTGACTCTTTAGGCATTCATAAATCCTTGCAACGTACTTTCTCAATGGGATAATGTATTGTATTTCCTGCTTAAGGTCAAAGCAGTTCTGACTATTTAACCAGAAAAATGCCTTATTCAATATTTTGAATTTGCTCACGCATTTGATCAATCAATACCTTTAAATCAACTGCGCTGCGAGTAGTATCAATATGATTTGATTTTGCGCCTAAAGTATTGGCTTCGCGATGTAGTTCTTGCACCATAAAATCCAAGCGACGACCAATTGCATTGCCTTTGGCTTGAATGAGAATATTTTGAATATCGTCAATGTGCACGCCCATACGGTCTAATTCTTCCGCCACATCCATTTTTTGCGCGACAATGGCAATTTCTTGTTCAACACGTTCTTGATTTAATTCGGTTAATTCCGCTAAACGCGTATGTAAACGTTCACGTTGCGCTTGCAATATTTCAGGCAATACTGTTTTAACTTGGGCAACTTGTTCCAAAATGGTTTCACAACGCTGTTTTAGTAATTCGGCTAATTGTTGACCTTCGCGTTCGCGCTGAATAATCAATTCAATCAATGCGGCATCAAAATGTTTTAATACGCTGACTTGTAATGCTTCATTATCGACTTGGTTATTTTCCATCACCCCTTGCCAACGTAAAATATCCAGTGCTGAGGGCATTTTATTTTCCCCCGTCAAGCTATTAATATTGGTCACGGCTTCAAGCAGTTTTTTCACGATGGAGTGATTTAAAGTAAAATCGGTATCGTTAGTGTAATTTTCTTTAAAATATAAACTACAATCAATTTTGCCACGTTTAAGTTTGGCTTGTAATTTTTGCCGAATTGTCACTTCAGCATTACGAAATTCTTCGGGTAATCGAATATTAATATCTAAATAACGATGATTGACAGAACGCAGTTCCCAGCATATTTGTCCCCATTGTTCTTGTTGCTCTTTCCGTGCAAAAGCAGTCATACTACGAACCATGACGCATTCCTTCCAGCTTGACAAAGTAGACTAGGATAAATTTATGTTGACTAAAGTGCAATCAATAAACTTAGATTTGGCAACGGGGTGGTTGGAAAGTGTGCGACATTGTCCTTCACCCAATTATGATAAAAGACCTGAGAACAGTGAAATTGATTTATTGGTGATTCACAGCATCAGCTTGCCACCTTGTGAGTTTGGGGCAAATTATATTGATGATTTGTTTATGAATCGTTTAGACCCTCAGGCACATCCTTATTTTGCAGGGATTGCGGATTTGCGTGTATCAGCTCATGCCTTGATTCGGCGCACAGGCGAGATTGTTCAATATGTATCGTTTTGGGATAGGGCTTGGCACGCGGGTCAATCGTGTTTCCAAGGGCGCGATGTGTGTAATGATTTTTCCATTGGGATTGAGTTGGAAGGCTGCGATGATTTAGCTTATACGGATATGCAATATGCTGAATTAGCAAAAGTTATTAAATTATTACAACAAGCTTGCCCGCACATTAAACCAGAACATATCGTCGGTCATTGTGACATCGCGCCTGAACGAAAAACCGACCCCGGAAAATGGTTTGAATGGGAACGACTTTTTTTGCAAATTTGATAATGGGAATGCGGTGATTGGCAGAACCAGTGTTGCACTCTTATGCTTTTTTGCCAAAACAAATTATAGTTTCTGTTTCAATTCCAAAAACATCTTTTGCACCGATTCAGCCCGTTTTTCCGTCGCTATTAATGCGGCATTTTCATACAATGCTTTTTCACGCGCAGAACGACCGACTCGTGTTGATAAACCTTCTTTGGTTGCAACGCCTTCTGCTGTGCCGTAGGGATAACCATTGCGTCTAATATAGTCATTTTATTCTAAAGTGATACAGGACTGACAGGTATAAACTCACCAAATTATATTTTACAATATTATCAATATGTTCCAGCCTTTTAGTATTATACTATGCC
>JAYQWJ020000457.1:0-3487 GCA_035829175.2 Candidatus Albibeggiatoa psychrophila | reverse complement strand
TGGGGACTTTGTGACTTCTCTATACCTGATGAATCAATAATCGTTTTTTTTTGAACTCTTGCCTGCTCAATGTGAGGAAAAAGAAAGTCCATGGATGTAAATGCACTGGAATGCACGACTTAAAGGTTGGTTAGTTTTTGCTAGATTAACGTGAGTTCAACGTAAATTTCAGCTTTGATAATCAATTACTTAAAGTGGTCAAAAATATGAGCCAAAAATATAAATGACTGATTTTAAATGTAAGCAATTTTTTATATCAAACTCAGGTTACTCAACTCCTAAATGGTGCAATGCAATAAAATATATCATTTCAGCCTAATCAATTCGGATTGATATGTTATAATTAGTTGTTTTGATTTCCAATTATCAATAATAATATATCAGGGGTTTTTTGTGTTTTTTAACTTTGACAATACAACTTACGACTCTAAGAATGACATTCTTTCTGGTCTTACTGTTGCACTTGCACTTGTGCCAGAAGCGGTTGCATTTGCATTTGTTGCAGGTGTTGAACCTTTAGTCGGATTGTACGCAGCATTTATAGTTGGGCTGATTACCGCAGTGTTTGGTGGTCGTCCCGGGATGATTTCAGGCGCAACAGGCGCATTAGCCGTCGTTATGGTGGCATTGGTTGCAGAACATGGTGTTGAGTATTTATTTGCAACTGTTGTTCTCATGGGCTTAATTCAAATAACAGTTGGATTGCTTAAATTGGGCAAATTCATTCGTATGGTGCCTCATCCTGTGATGCTAGGTTTTGTGAATGGTTTGGCTATTGTCATTTTTCTCGCTCAACTTAATTCATTTAAAATCACTGACGAGCAGGGACAAAGCCAATGGTTACAAGGTGATATGTTGTATATTATGTTAGGCTTGGTAGCATTGACAATGGCTATTATTCACTTCTTACCAAAATTAACTAAAGCGATTCCATCATCATTGGCAGCAATTATTGTGGTCTCATTGATTGTCATTGGTTTGGGTTTGGAAAGTCGAACTGTTGGTGATATGGCTTCTATTGCAGGTGGATTGCCTTCATTTAGCATTCCGAGTGTTCCATTTACCTTAGAAACATTAATTATTATATTGCCTTATGCTGTTATTTTAGCAGCGATTGGTTTGATTGAATCACTTTTGACTTTAAGTCTGATTGATGAGATGACAGAAACTCGCGGACGTGGCAATAGAGAATGTATCGCCCAAGGTGTCGCCAATACAACGACTGGCTTTTTTGGTGGTATGGGTGGTTGCGCCATGATTGGGCAAAGTATGATTAATATCAATTCTGGTGGTCGCGGTCGTCTTTCAGGGATTTCAGCTGCATTGTTTTTATTAGCTTTTATTTTATTTACTTCGGGTTTGATTGAAATAATTCCATTAGCAGCGCTGACGGGTGTGATGTTTATGGTAGTGATTGGCACTTTTGAATGGTCAAGTTTAAAGATTATGGGTAAGATTCCTCGTTCTGACGCATTTGTACTGATTTTAGTCTCTGCTGTGACCGTTGTGACTGATTTGGCGATTGCTGTTGTGGTTGGGGTGATTGTGTCTGCATTGGTTTTTGCGTGGAAACATGCGAAGCACATTAATGTGAAAACGTATGAGGGCAATATGGGCAATAAAGTCTATGAATTGCATGGTCCTTTGTTTTTTGCTGCGGTGAATAATTTTCATAACTTGTTTGACCCAGAAAATGATCCTGATGATGTGATTGTTGAATTTCAGCATTCTCGAGTCATGGATCACAGTGCGATTGAAGCAATTGATACTTTAGCTGAACGTTATTTAAATGCAGGAAAACGCTTACATCTACGTCATTTAAGTGAAGATTGTAGGATATTATTGCGTAAAGCAGGGGATTTGGTCGAAGTGAATGTAATTGAAGACCCGCGTTATCAAGTTGCTGATGATTTGCTTGCCTAGGAATGATAATAGTGTAAATCGTAGCACAGGAGTGTAAAACCTGTTTTGAACTCCTACACTACAATTTGCACCATTACCCTAGCTTTTCAATATTAAAGATTGTCAGTAAACTCTCTGAAATTATTGCAATACTAAAGCGTTTTAAATACGGCTTCTGCTGCATCCAAGGTTTGCTCAATATCTGCTTCGCTGTGAGCTGAAGAAATAAAGCCCGCCTCAAATGCCGATGGTGCTAAATAAATACCTTTTTCCAACATGGCATGGAAGAAGAGTTTAAACCGTTCTACATCACATTGCATCACTTGGTCAAAATTGGTTACAGCAACCGCTTCCGTGAAAAATAAACCCATCATGCCGCCGACAGAAACACCCGTCATTGGAATATTGTTTTTTTGCGCACGTTCTAACATTTGTTGTACAAAATTGGCGGTTTTTTGAGTTAATGTCGTAAAGAATTCAGGTTGGCTGATAATTTCCAAGGTCGCTAAACCCGCTGCCATTGCAATTGGATTACCCGATAACGTCCCTGCTTGATACACAGAACCTAATGGCGCGATGTGTTGCATAATTTGTTTTTTTCCGCCAAATGCACCCACAGGCATACCGCCACCAATCACTTTGCCCAAACAAGTTAAATCGGGTGTCACATTGAATAAACTTTGTGCACCGCCTAAAGCCACTCGAAAGCCTGTCATCACTTCATCAAAAATCAGTACGCTGCCATATTGGTCACATACTGCTCTCAACCCTTGTAAAAAACCATCTTGAGGCAAAATACAATTCATATTACCTGCAACAGGTTCAACGATAATGGCGGCGATTTGCTCACCCATTTCAGCAAAAACAGTTTTAACTTGTTCAATATCATTGTAATTTAAAGTTAAAGTATGTTCAGCAAGCGATGCTGGTACGCCGGGGCTATTGGGTAATCCTAACGTTAATACGCCAGAACCTGCTTTGACCAATAATGAATCAACGTGACCGTGATAACAGCCTGAAAACTTAACAATTTTATCTCGACCTGTATAGCCACGCGCGAGTCGAATTGCGGTCATTGTCGCCTCAGTGCCAGAGTTCACCATACGCACTAAATCAATTGATGGAACAAGTTCACAGACTTTTGCTGCTACTTGTGTTTCAATTTCTGTTGGTGCACCGTAACTCAAACCATTTTTCACAGCTACTTGCACTGCTGAAATGACTTTAGGATGTGCATGACCTGCAACCATAGGCCCCCATGAACCAACATAATCAATATAACGTTTGCCTTCACTGTCATATAAATAAGCTTTTTCTGCACGCTGAATAAATACAGGATCGCCGCCAACACCTTTGAATGCTCTGACAGGTGAATTTACACCCCCGGGGATATATTGTTGTGCTTTTTCAAATAGTTCATGCGCTGTGGTCATAGGTTATCCTTTAAGTATAAATATCAAAAACTGCGCCCAATTAAACGTGATATAGCAGATAAAATCAAGAACTGAGCAATTGAATTTGTTTACAGAAAGCTTAAACCAAATGAAATGCTAATATTTTCAATTCTTTTATATTGCTTATTTTT
>JAYQWJ020000456.1:0-6438 GCA_035829175.2 Candidatus Albibeggiatoa psychrophila | reverse complement strand
CTGTCATCTTATGACGACAGAGATAGGAAGATGGCTATTGCTATCTTTACTGTTTCTGGTCAGTATGCAAACTCAGGCATACGAAGTTAAAATCAATTTCCTAGATATTTACAACCAATCGATTGAAAACCTTACTGTAAAAGCAGATGGGCAATCGGGGTCTTTTGACGGTAGCAGCTATGTTGTTAAAAATTTAACCGAAGGTTCTCATACCTTAACCATTAGCAATGCTGAGTATGCGTCTTTCTCTGCTGACTTTAATGTTAGTGCAAATCATAAAGTACATAATTTTGGTACGAAAAAAATAATTAAATCATCTGATGGTTATGTGATTGAAGGTGCTGTAGTCGATATTGATAATAAAATTCTGGCTGATGTCAGCGTGATGGCAGGTGATAAAACTGTCAAAACGAATGCAGAAGGCAAATTCACTCTTACACTTTCCAGCGCACAATCTTACTCAGTGACTTTTAGTAAAACAGGTTATTTGAGCGTCACCAAAAGTTATAGTGTCAGTGATTCAAATCCACTCGTCAATGCAAGCAATATTAGAATCATTACAGGTTATGAAGTCATTGGCACAGTTGTCGGGACAGATGGCAAAGCGATTTCAGGTATCGATGTATCAACAAGTGATAAAAGTACAAAAACCGATGCTCAAGGTCAGTTTTTATTATCCTTCTCAGAAGCAGGTAGCTATCAATTAACATTCAGCAAATCAGGTTACATTAATACTTCTCGCAACACCTCAGTTAGTAACTCATCTCCTCGACGCAGTGTAGGCAATGTCAAAGTCATTACAGGTTATAGCATTGGCGGCACATTGATTGATGAAAATGGCAAAGCGGTTACAGGCGTTACGGTTAAAGCTGATGGCAAAACAGTCACTTCAAATACACAAGGTCAATTTACGATTGCTGTTTCTGAAAGTAAAACCTACACCGTGAGCTTTAGCAAAACAGGTTATTTGGATGTCAGCCGTAATTTTGGTGTGAGTTATTCCTATTCTGATTATAAAGCGGGCAATATCCAATTTATTACAGGTTACACAGTTACGGGTATGATTTTAGATATTCATAAGAAAGCCTTAACAGGTGTCACGGTCACTGTTGATGGTAAAAGTGCCACTACGAATAGTGAAGGTCGCTATACCATTACAGGGATTCAAAAAGCAGGTACTCATACTTTAGTTGCAAAACAAGGTGATATTGAGATTAGTCGTTCATTCAGCATTGGTTCTAATCAAATTACCTTTGGAATGTATACGTTATATCTTGTTGATTCTTACATTATTTACGGTGGTTTAATTACAACTGAAAATAAACCTGCTGGGGGTGTGATCGTTGAGGTTGATGGGCAAACAACAACCACTGATGCCACAGGCAAATATGAATTGATGGTTTCTAAAACAGGCACACATAAAGTCACGGTTAAACAAAGCGGTTACAAAGCAACTTCAACTAATGTCAGTGTCGGAGAGAATGCGCCTCAGTCTAATGCGGGCAATTTTTATGCGATCACTGATAGTGAAGGTTACTTTATTAAATGGCACGTGGCTTTAGCAGATAAAACCATTGCGATGTCTAGCGTTAAAGTTCAAGTGCTTAAATCTGATGGCAGCGTCGTAACCACTACAAATCCTGACAGTGAAGGCGATGTGACTTTAAAAGGTGTTACTGAAGCAGGCACATATACAGCCGTTGTAACTGTTGATATTGAAGGTTATCGTCAATACGAAAAACGATTTAGCGTATCTGATTCACGTCCTCAAATGAACTTAGGTTCAATCAATTTCGCGCCTAGCTTAAACATGGGTTTAGCCGCTGACAGCGTTAAAATTGAGCAAGGTGGCACAATGACGTATACCGTAGATATTACTAACAGAGGTTATGCACCTGCGGAAAAAGTCACCTTAACATCTACTCCTGAATTGCCTCCTGGTATATTCTTTATTTCTGCAAAACCTATTGAGCCTTTATTACCAAATTATAATGTGCCTGCGACTGGCGGTGTTGCGGACAATTGCAATATTTCAGAAGAAACACGGGTTTTAGAATGTAAATACCTAGGGACTTTAGGCGGTGGCAAAACGGCAAAAGTTGAAGTCAAAGTGGCTTTCGGTTTAGAAAAACACAGTAAAAGTTGGGGCTGGTGGTCTGGTTCATGTTCATCAACTGATGGCGCAGAATGTATCGGTGGCTCTGGTGGCAGTGGTGGTTCTGGAGGCTCAGGCTATATGGAATGGTGGACAAAACAGCCATTTAGTCTTGGATTTTCAGCATCGGGTATGACATGTAAAGATTGTGCAATTACAGAAGAGGCATTTCAACTTCAAGCCCCTCCAATTATAGAACGAGTGCAAGTTGAGCCTTTCTTATCATTGGATATGGCACAAGGTAAAAGCTGGACAGAAATGGGTGGTACATTTGAATATAGCTTCACTGTAAGCAATAGCGAAAAATCCCCATCTTCAATTAAAGAAACCAAACTTGATATTATTTTCCCTGAATTGGTGACAATGGATAAAGTTGAAACCACTCACGGTGCATGTCAGGCATCATCAACGGGTATGTCTTGTGATTTAGATACTCTGGTCAATGACAGTCAAGCCAAAGTCACCTTAACACTGAATGCTAAATCTGTCGGTCAAGGCAATGTCAAAGTTAAATTAACCAGCGCACAAGCCCCTGCGATTGAAAGAACGTCTAATACATTCACGGTTACAGCTCCACCACCACCACCTCCTCCGTTACCTGTTGGTAATGCTGACTTGATGTTTGTGATTGATGATACGGGCAGTATGACTGAAGAATTAGAAGCAATTCAAAGTGCAATTACTGAATTTATCAACAAAAATGGTAGCGAAACCCCTAATGTTGGTTTATTTACGTTTAAAGATGATGTAACCAATCGGATTAAAAATAGCAGTGGTGGTGTTGCCTCTACCGATAATATGAAATGGTTGTTGAATGGTAGTAGCTATGTCACAGGTATTAGTCAACTGGTTGCTGACTACGGCGATGATTGCCCTGAAGCCTCTTTAAAAGCACTAGACGAAGCTAAAGATTTTGTGAAATTCGACAGCCGAATCGTGTTAATGACAGACGCATCTCCACACAATGACATCGATATTGATGCTTTGATTATGGCGTTGCGTGGTAAAGGCGCACGGGTTGACATCGTATTATCAGGTGATGAATGTATCGGTATGTGCGGTGGCGAATCTAACGCTGATGAAGATACACGCAGTGCATTAGAAGTCTTTTCACGTATTGCCAATGAAACAGGTGGTTTGTTTGTCGCGCCATTTGAAGTCAATAATGGTACAGAATCAGGTAAAAAACATTATCGTCAAGTGGTGTTAAATTTACTACTTGGTTCAATTACGCCAAGTGTGACAGCGATAACCCCTGATACATTGCCACAAGGTGCAACCGTCGACATTACCATCAACGGCGCGAACGTAAGCTTTAACAATAAAACCAGTGTGAGCCTTGGCGATAAAGTCAAAGTCAATGCAGTTGAAGTTTTATCTCCAACCCGCTTGATTGCGAATATCACCGTTGCCGAAGACGCAAACATCGGTTTCCATGATATGAAAGTCAGTACCGTGTTAAGTAAAGATGTGACGCAAGTGGCAACAGGTTACGGTAGCTTAGAAGTGGTTGCAGCTTATCAAGAGCCACAAATCTTAGGCATTACACCGAACAGTGTTGAGCGTGACAGTGAAGCAACCGTCATTATCAGTGCGGTGAATACTAACTTTGATAGTTCAACAAAACTTGATTTGGGCGCGGGCGTTACCGTGAGTGAATTAATTGCAGAAAGCCCCACTTCATTGCTTGCAACGATTAAGGTTTCTGGTTCAGCAGACTTAGGATCACATCCGATTAAAATTGAAGATGCGGGTCAAGTGTTAATGCCAAGTTGTTCTACAACTAAGTCACCAATTATGAGTTCATTGCTTGTGAATCCATCGCTTGAAGAAAGTGATATTCCACGCATCATCAGTGTGACTCCAAATAAGGGAACACAAGGTGCAACACGACGCATTACGCTTGAAGCGGTTAATACCCATTTTGAACAAGATGTGACGGAATTACGGTTCAACGATGAAAAGATTTACATCTTAGAACTTGAAATCACCAGCAGCACTACAGCCAATGCTTTGATTCAAATTGACGGTGAAGCTGAAATTGGTTTACGCAATATCTTCATGTATACCGACAAAGAGTTTGCTTCTATATTGGATAGCTTTGAAGTAACTGCAAAAGGTGAATATACCATCGAAGGTTGTATTGTTGATGTGGATAATAATCCTATTGCTGGTGTTGAACTGGATACGGGTGAATTATTAGCTTACAGCGATGATACGTGTTACTACAAAATCGAAGGTGTCACTGAAGGCGAAATCAAAGTTAATGTAGGCAAAGAAGGTTTTGATTTTGGTGAAATCACTGTCATCGTCAGCGAAAATACAGCGGTTAATGGCAAAGTGGTGCAATTCGATATTGAAGCCCCCTCTTCTGCATTAGTTATAGATGTACGTCCAGAAACATGGAGCATATTCCAAGGTCAAAACGTGACTTACATTATTGATGTGACTAACAAAGGCAAAGAAGCGGCAACGAATATTGTTATCACTGATTTATTACCAAGCGATGCAAGTTATGTCAGTGCTGAAATGTTAGGCGGTGGTTCGTGTGAGTATGATACTGAAACTCATGTGGTGACTTGCCAAGCAGGTGATTTAAACGTCAATTCAGGATTACGTGCAAAAGTTACAGTTAAAGCAGATGGTATTGTCACTTTGAAAAATGAAGTACGCGCCAAAGCAACACAATATCCAATGTCAATGGATCAAACATGGGTTGGTGTTAAACCGTACTTATCAGTGAACATTGACGACAATATTGATCCTGTTGCTGTGCAAAGTTCTTTGACTTATACCTTGAAAGTTGAGTTAAGTGAATATGCGGTTAGTAGTAGTAACCCTGTAACCAGTACAAGCGGGATTGAATTGATTAGCTACTTACCAAATGGTGTGACTTTAGAAGAAGTTCGTAGTGAACATGCAGAATGTAATACTGATGAGTTACCAGAAATTAGATGCCAAGTTTCTGATTTGAGCATTGAATCTGCTGAGAGCCTCAGTCAAGCCATTATCAATATGCGTGTGACTTTGAATGATGCGGGCTTATTGTACTTAATTCACAATACATCCGTCAGTTCTGTTGATTATCCAGCACATAGCACTCGTGAACGCACTTTGGTCAATATTGGCGAGGGTGTAGTCGATGCTGCGATTGTGATAGATAACACTGGTAGTATGGGTGAAGAGCTGAATGCAACAACTAACGCGATTATCAAAGTGATTGATGCAGACTTATCAACTGTACCTACCATTGCATTAGTGACCTTCAAAGATGAAGTGATTTTGCAAGCAGCAACTAAAGACCTTGGCTTATTGAAAGATGCGCTACGTGGTTTAGAAGCTGAAGGCGGTGGCACATGTCCTGAAGCCTCTGTGGAAGCCTTAGAAGTTGTGATTCCACATGTTGCAAAAGGCGGTACAATCATCTTTGCATCGGATGCGTCTCCTTATGATGATGCTGATATTGACGGATTATTAGCCAAGTTAATAGAACGCAACATTAAACTTATCACTATTATTTCAGGTGATTGCAGTGATTCGGCAAAAGCGTGGAATGATTACGGTGTTGAGGCAGCCGCAGGTCAATAATCAGTCTGTGTAAGTGAGTATCAAGGAGTGTAGATTCAATTAATTCTGTGGTCTGCACTCCTTTTTTATTGCCAGATCGTGCAAGGAGAAAACATCATGTTCAAACACAAATTTTACAATATATTGATTTTATGGGTACTGCACTTACCTGCTTATGCCATTGGTAGTTCATTTGATTTATGCCAATTGGCCGAAGACCTAGGCTCAGGCAGTATGTGTATTCCCTTATTTGAAGAAGAGAAAAACCAACAAGAAGGCTCGTTATATCAACAAATCATTACCGATACGATTGCCAGAGAAATTATCAACACCGTACAACCCACCATTACCCAAGCCAAACCCTCACAATTATCGCGTGGCACAACCATAGATGTCACTGTTGAGGCTGACAAAGCCCATTTTAATCCCAATACCCAAATCCAACTAGAGGCGGGTTTCACATTAAATAAAGCCATTTTCCTATCTGAAACCCAATATATTTTAAATATTACCGTTGCCAATAGCGTTGCTTTGAATTCAGCACACGATATTACAATGACAACACCATTAGCGGATGGAACGGAGGAAATTCTTAAGGGAGAAGGTGTTTTACAAGTGATTAAAGCATCGAACTCACCCAAAATTTTAAGTATTACCCCAACAACGGTGAGCCGAGATTCTGCTGTAATAATGCAAATCATCGGTGAAAACACCCA
>JAYQWJ020000455.1:0-2439 GCA_035829175.2 Candidatus Albibeggiatoa psychrophila | reverse complement strand
GCACCCAAACATCTGGGCTAATATAAATCCATGACGCTTTACCCGGTTCGCTACCGTCATCAGGATTTGGGTCACGAATCCAGAGGTCATAAGGTTCTTTATTTGTAAAAAAGTTAATTTCCACTCTATCCGTAGAGTTTGCAGTCAAGTTGATAGATTGATCTGAAAAAACAAAGTTTTCTTTGGCAACTGAAACTGTATGTTCACCTTCTGGTAAGTCTAGAAATTCCCAAACACCTTGTTCATCAGTAGATACAGTTTGCTCACCTACTTTAATTGCTGCATCAGCGATAGGCGTACCACGTTTATCTGTGAGTGTACCAAAGATAGTGTGTACTGGTACTGGTTTTGCTTTGGCTGTCAACAACATTGATTTTTCAGCAATAACTCTATTTTCTGTTTGAGAGGTTGCTTTAATAATCAATTTTTCAGTAGTTGCTTCTGTAGGCAATGTAACGCTTAGCGATAACTCTTTACTTTGTAATCCTTTAATAGTGAGAGATGATGGTAAACCATTCACTTTTGCACCACTATCGCTTATCACACTAAAAGTATAAGTATCTGCTTTTGGTCCGATATTAGAAACAGTCAATTGCACTGGAAGTGTAGTTCCAACTTCGCCAACCAATTTTGAATGACTATTAAGCTGAGCTAAATAGAGAATTTTAGCAGGATGTATTACTATATTTGCAGCATCCATAATATCAGAAAGCTGGACACCTTCATCTAAAAGGATATTATCGGCGTAAATTTCGATTGTACCAATTGCTTTGAAGGCTTTGGTTAAAATACCGCGCAAGTCAATTGTGCCACCAGCACCTACAGCTAATACAATGTCTTTGCCTGCACTAATAGCACCTTCTGCTAATCCCGTTATTTCCATGAGATAGTCTTCACCACCAAAAATAACAATATCTTTTTCAGCAGTAATCGTAGTGCCTTCAGATAATTCTATTGTATTTGGCTCTACATAAACAGAATTACCTTTTAAAGCGGAACTTTCAATAATTTTAACTTCGCCAACAGCAACAGTTAAATTTCCAGGTTCTCCTCCTTCTATTTCATTTCTACACCACCAATCATTAGGACTAGGGTTAGTACCACAATCATCATTATTCACAATGAACATAGAGCCGCCATTTCCAGCAAAAGAAGCAGCATTTTCTCTTGAGTCAAAAGATTCACCATTTATAGTCAAATCTCCACCCTGACTGGCAGGACTTGCAAGATTAGGGTTATGATTAGTTATGTTGTCACTATGATGAGGAGTTCCATTACCTGCTCTATGTTCCCAATTCCAAGCATCCCAGAAATCAGAAAATTTGATGTCACTACCTTGTCCCGCAAATAAGTTACCCAATTGATAAACATCTAAAGTATCAATAAGAACGCTTCCGCCTTGTGAGTCACTCTGTGTAAAACGCATAGCCTCATCACCCTTAAGCTCATGCGTAAAAGCATTTCCTGCTGTGATAATACCGTTATTAACGAAAATACCTGTTGTGACTTCCTCCAATAAAAAAAGATTTTCGCGACCCATTAATTTAACATTCGCACCACTTTGGGTAGCTATTATTGCATCCGAACCATTTATTTTTGCATTTTCCAAGTTTGCGAAAACTTTTCTAAATTTTATCTGGATTGAGTTGCCATTTTCATCACTTTTCAACGTACCATAATTGCATAGAGAATCGATAGTAGCTATTGGGTCACTTTCTGTATCACCATAATAAGTGACTGCAATTTCACCATAGGCAAAAATTGTATTGTCATCAAACATAGTGGCATTACCAGCGCCGGGCCAAGTATCGTTAGCAGTATAAATATGATTGCATGAAACACCATCAGGTAATTCAGTATTATCTGAACAAATAACAGTAACATCTGTATTGCTAAGGTCGCAGGTTTCTGTTACTTCAGACGGGATAGTTGGCACAGGAGTATTTAAGTCAGGAAAAGGAAAATCAATGCTTCCTGTTTCACCATCTATGAGTATTTCACCGGTGTCACGTCGTGTTATTGTGTCACCTGATACAGAGATTTTTAAAGCTCTATCAGCTAAATTAGTATCGAGACCGCCTGTTTCATCCCAAAGAATCATCCATTGAATTTGTTCAATCAACTCTTCTTTCGTTAGTGAATGCTGCTCATTTAATAAAGCAAAAGTTTGCTCTCCTACATATTGGAAAACGTTATAGTCACCATCTGATATGATTGAGGAATACTCCCCACCTTTGATATTTCTTGCAAATAATGATAGGTCATCACGATTTAGAGGATGAAAAATAAGAAAACTATTCACTTTATAAATAGGTTCATTCATTTCATTAAGTGGTTTGGTCGCTACATCTCCACTATCAAGAAACCTATGCCCTTGAAATGTTGCAGCAAGCCCACTCACAGGCAAAGCCATACAGCCTGCAAGCAAACCAACAGCAA
>JAYQWJ020000454.1:0-3616 GCA_035829175.2 Candidatus Albibeggiatoa psychrophila | reverse complement strand
TGGAATATGAATTACCTCCACCTATTGGGACTTTAGCCTATGCTGCAACGTTACGTTCAAATGATGGATGTGATTAATATATTGATTTTGATACTGTTCAAGAATTAATCCCTGAAGTTTTCCCATTTAATCCACCTCTCTTAGTCGCATTAGCAGATGAGGCTGTAAAAGAAATCAAGAAAGCCACCTCAGACAAATAAACGATTATTTATATTTAATTATAGCGATTGATATTTAATTATAATGACGGCGAAAAAAGCAGGGAAAATGTCATTGTCCTCCTTTTTTCTGTCTTTTAGGTCGTTTTTGAACGCATCTATGCCTAACAGTTTTAAAACTCGCTGAAAATTGTAGCTAAGCATTTGTAGGTTCATTTCGGCTTTTACTTTTTCAAGACCTCTCATTAAAAAGTGTAGCCAGCCCATTTGGATTTTCATGATGCCAAAAGGATGTTCTGCAAGTGCTGGACGATTTTTCATATGTTCACGTCCGTCTGTTTCCATTCGAGCTCGATGTCTATCAATAACAGTTTGATGCTCCCAACGATAGAGTTGTTTATACTTCATTTTCTTTGGTAGACATTGTTGTTTTAGCTCACAGTTCGGGTTAACACTTCCGGCACTCTTTGTTCTTTATGAGAGCGGGTTGCCTCCACATTTTCTAAGGGTCTATCTAATACGCGCTTGTATAAAAATACCAAAGCATTAAAAGCTTGTTTTTGTGTCGCTGCTGCCACATTACCTTGCACCGCTAAATGAGTTAAAAAATCTTCTACTTTGTTTTCCGCCTCAACAAATAATGTTTTCCGTTCTTGCAAATGGTGAAATTTTATAAACCGTACAATCCAATCACAATATGCCCGTTCTGTGTGGATTGAATAATGTAAACGTCGCATTAAATCTCGGGTTTCATCTAAGAGTTTCTTGCCTGATTTTTGCGTTGACATGTACTTTAAACCTAATTACAATCAATTAAAATTATCATGCAAACATACATTGAATAGCCTGCAATATCAACTTAGCAAGATAATTTGACAGTATAAATTAGATAGTAGGCAAAATAGCTTGATTTTTAAGTTAATATCTAGGGTTATCAGGTTAAAATTTCAGGATACTGGTAGCAAGGTAAATTTGCCTGATTTATCGTTTAATATTCAGGGATAACAGGTCAAAAGGACTTGATACTTTAAAGTTAGCAAAGCAGATATTCAAATTTATGAGGAAAGTAAATTATGAATTATTGGATAGTTGGAGCAAATTGGGATGGCGATAACCAAGAAGAAGATTTTTATCTTAGAGGTTACTGGGAAATGGGATATGACGATAAAGACAAACCAGAATATACCAAAAGAAGAGGCAAAATTAAAAAAAATGATCGTATTGCTGTTAAAGCAAGAGGAGGTAAAGCTGCAAAAACAATATCTATAAAGGCAATAGGTATTGTAAAAGACGTAGCTGAAGGTAAAGTTTATATTGATTGGGTTTTAAAAGGAATTGACAGAAAGGTTCATTGTAAAAACTACTTTGGTACAATTCATGGACCAGTAACTGATAAAGCTTGGTTAAATGAAGCTTTTTGTCTCTAAATTGGTTTGAACCGGAAACACAAATACATGCTTTCAAATTTGTTGTTTCAACATCGAAAGATACCAATTCAGAAACTATATACGCAACACTAAATTTACATCAATCACAGGTAGTGGTTCGCTCACAGAATCCTGATTTATATGAATGGTTTACAAATAGTGATGCCTAACTTGTCACTCTAGGGCGACCCGCCGCCGTCGGGCTTTTTTGATTTGGTTTGAGCTTTGATGCGGCGCAGCGCGGGTTAGCTTGGGCGTTAGATTTAGGTTGCTCAACTACGGAGTGTAAATGTCTCAAAAAGAATTGGAATACTTACAAGAAAAATATAAACAGAGAGAAGAAGACTCTCTGTTAAAAAAAATCCCTGATGAAGCTTATTTGTGTATTCGCTTAGATGGTTTTCATGCTACTAAAAATCACTTGAAGAATGTTGTGACCAATAAAAACTTCACAAATGGTCTTTCAAACGCTCACTACAAGCTATTTTGTTCATTTAGACATTATTTAAATAGAGATTATACATCATCCATTGTCAGCTCGTTTATGGCTAATGACGAGATTTCTATTATACTTAATAAAGATAATGATAATTATGATAAAAGAATTATGAAGTTATGTACTTTATTTTCTGGTGTATTATCGTCGGCAGCAACATTAGACCTAAACAAAAAAAATAAAAAAGATGTTGGCATAGTTGCTTTTGACTCAAGGCCAATACTTTTATACTCTATCGATGAAATATCTGAGTATGTTCGGTCACGTTATCTTATATCTAAACGCTATGCTTATTGGAAAGTTTTAAGGCTAAATAATATTCCTGAAGTTAATGAAGACTATATTAAAAAAAGTATTGATAACTCAATGAATTTGGCAAAAGAAAATAATTTACTAAAAGATGCGCAAAAAATAATTTCTAGTTATAAGTTTTTCTTGCCAGAACAGACTATAAAGCCAAATTATAAAACTTTTGTTACTAATGACAAAAATATGGCTATAGATGAAATTAAAACGATGTTAGGTAGTTATTTAGAGTATCTGCACTCTACCAAAAGAACCATCTAACTTATCGCTCAAGGCCGACCACCCGCCGCCGGGCTTTTTTGGTTTTGGTTTGAGTTAAGTGACGGCACCGGTCGGCTTAGCTCGGGCGTTAGGCGAAAACGGATACAGATGAAGTTCAAGCTGAAATTGCCTCGTTCCTACATGCCATGTAGGAATGCAGTCCAGACGCGCTGCGTCACGAATTGACTCAATGTAGCACGTCGTGAAGGCATTCCCACAAAACTTGAGCTATTTACAAACTGATGAAGCCAAAGAGCTCATTATCAAACCCATTAGCAGCTTTCCAGACGATGTTTACAGTGACGAAGCCGTTGACGAAATTCTATACCAAACACGCGGACATCCTTATTTAATTCAATTTTTGTGTTTACTGGTTATCGATCAACTTAATAAGGAAAAACGTCGCCCCGCCACTTGTGACGATGTGTTACAACAAAAACAGGTATTTTTTAAAGCAGGACTTTTTTATTTCAATGAGTTATGGAATACAACATTACAATCTGAGAAGGAAAGAGCCGTATTAGGCAAAATCGTACAAAAAAACTTTGAGCAATTGGATAAAAAGATTGTACGCAGTTTAATTAACAAAGAAATCATCGAAGTTCAGCATGATGTATATCGTTTTCAAATACCGTTAATTGAAGAATTTATCACGGAAAAATTGGAAGAAGAAGGTTTTATTTAACTCATGCCCTCGTGACGATGCACTGCGTCGTCATGCCACGAGACGCACTAGCGTCCAACAAAACGCGGGTGCGTCAGTTGCTCATTCCACGCGGTGCATGGAACGAGAAAAAACCACTCAAAACACGCTGCATTGTGAATGAAAAAAAGTAGTTATGCTTCCCAATCTTCAATTGTTAAATGAGGTATACGAGAAAACTCTCTTGTGTTGTGTGTAACCAGTGTTAAATTCATCTTGTTCCCATCATTTTAGATGTTTTTAAGTATGTGCTATGCTTGTTTGA
>JAYQWJ020000453.1:0-6246 GCA_035829175.2 Candidatus Albibeggiatoa psychrophila | reverse complement strand
TAAATTTATAGTGCGGGAAACTGTTTAAGCCTATTTTTCTGACAATATTATATTTGTATAGTTTGTTGGACTACTTACCTGTCCTAACAAGTTATAAAACTGCTTTAAAATCTAAAAATAATTATTTTATCATCACCTTTAACATTATTAGTGAATTTTGTATGGCTCATAATATCTTATTAATTCATATAATTATCTAACATTAGCTTTTGCGTGACTTAGCTTGCTTTTAACTTGGAATTTATATTATAGAAGATTTCAAACTAATTTTATAAAAAACAACGCTATTACAGTTTTAACTAAACAATATAAGGAGAATAAGTATAAAAAAGCATTGCCCAAGGACGATGGAATTGGCTATAGGACTCATGGTCTTTTAATAATGAAAAACGCCAAGCCCTACAGATATGACGAAATTATGTCAATGTCACTTTAGCAAACTTACGCTTACCGACTTGATAAACATGCTCAGTACCTGCTTGTAATTGCAACGTTTTATCACTAACTTTTTCACCATCAATTTTAACCGCACCTTGCTTAATCATGCGGAATGCCTCCGAGGTACTACTCACCAGCCCCGCATCCTTCAGTAGTTGCCCAATACCAAGCTTGCCACCTTCGGGATTAAAATTATGCTCTGGCATATCGTCAGGAATTTCATTTTGTTTAAAACGAGCAACGAAATCAGCATGAGCCTGTTGTGCAGCTGCCTCATCATGAAAACGTGCCACAATTTCCTGTGCAAACTCCACTTTCACATCACGCGGATTTTTGCCATTTTCGACATCAGTTTTCCACTGTTGAATTTCTGACACTGATTTAAAACTCAACAACTCAATGTAACGCCACATCAAATCATCGGAAATCGACATTAATTTACTGAAAATATCAAACGCAGGCTCATAAATACCAATGTAATTCTTCAGAGATTTAGACATTTTTTGCACGCCGTCTAAGCCTTCCAAAATTGGCATCATTAACACCACTTGAGGCTCTAAACCCGCTTGTTTTTGTAGCTCACGACCCACCAATAAATTAAATTTCTGATCCGTTCCACCCAACTCTACATCTGACTTTAATGCAACAGAATCATAACCTTGAACTAATGGATATAAAAATTCATGAATCGCAATCGGTTGGTTGCCTGTATAACGTTTATGAAAATCATCACGCTCTAGCATCCGTGCAACGGTTTGCTTTGCCGCAAGCTGAATCATATCACTGGCACTCATCTTGCCCATCCATTCAGAATTAAAGCGAATAATGGTTTTTTCAGGGTCTAGAATTTTGTAAATTTGTTCCTGATAACTATTCGCATTCTGTTTAACTTGTTCTTGAGTCAGTGGCGGACGTGTTTCATTTTTACCCGTGGGGTCTCCTATCATGCCTGTGAAATCCCCAATTAAAAAGGTAACTTCGTGCCCAAGCAGTTGAAAATGACGCATTTTATTTAATAAAACCGTATGTCCTAAATGTAAATCAGGCGCGGTGGGGTCAAAACCTGCTTTAATTCGTAAGGGACGACCTGTTTCTAATTTTTTGCGTAATTCATCTTCAATAAGTAACTCGTGAACGCCTAATTTAATTTGTTGCAGTGCATCCGTGACTGAACTCATATAAACCTCAATTCTTGTATAAAAGGGTAAAAATGGATGACAAACGGCTAAATTTATGGTTGAATATGACCGCTTCTATATTTAGATAGTGTGGTCAAGGTAAGTGGCTTCAACCTAGATGATGCCTAAAGCAATAGCTTAACATAAGTGCTGTAGCTAATTGACTATTTTCTATATCTAATATATGTTATATTTCAATACAAATAATAATATAGACAATGAGTTACACTCACCTTTAAAAGTATAACTTTAAGCTGTTCAAAGGCTTAAGCTCATATTTTAAGTATCGAATCTGCGAATGAAATACTTGAGTTAAAAACTATGAAAAACCAAGTGCATAACACAAAAACGATGAAGTTTCGTTCAAGCTTAATTGCTGCTGCGACAATTGGTGTTGCCTCCTTTACTTGGTGGCTAACTTCCAGTGAAGCTTTTGCACCCAATATTCCTATATTAAGTTTGCCTAACTCGCAAGTTATGGAACAAGCAAAACTCAAAAAAAGTGAACAATTAGAACAAGATCACTACCAAGAAATCGAAACCACGGTGCAGTCAGGTGATACCTTAACTCATATTTTTGACCGTCACGGATTGAGAATTGCTGATTTATACGAAATTTTACAACTTAAACAGTTCAAACCAGAATTAACGCAGTTACATCTTAAACAAAAAATATTTATTTTACATGATGAAAAAGGCCATGTTATTGACTTAACCTTACAGTTAGGTATAAACAAAGAATTACAAATTTATAAAAATGATTTTGGATTTGATGGCGAAATTCTACAAGATGGTGAGCCAGTCCTTGTTTCTTTAGCACAACATAGCATTATCCCAGAAACAAAAACCATATCTGATGTAAGTAAAAATATTGCAACCGTCGCGACAGCCGCAGCTACAGTAGCCGTTGTTACTAAAGCAGTGAAAAAATCGCCTGAATTTAAATCTAATCGCTTGGAATTACAAGTACAATCAGGTGATACTTTATATAAAATTTTCCGCCAATATGAATTGAGTTTAGCTGATTTAGAACGTATTTTAAAATCAAGTCTTAAATCTCGCCGTCAATTGCAAAGTCTTAAAATCAATCAAAAATTAAACATTACCCGTACTAAAAATAACCGTGTTAAAACTTTAAGTTTAGCAATTAATCGCAAAGCAACATTGCACTTCACGCAAAAAGGCAATCGCTTTAAGGGTGAGATTGAGAAAAATGGCACTCGTGTTGCGCTGAATCATAAACCAAAACCACGCCTGCGAGTTGCGCATCAAGCTGAGAGCAAGAAAACAAAGAAAGTAGCCGAAGCTAAAAAACCTGCTCGCATGATAGCGAAAAGCTATGCGCCATTGAAAGCACCTCGTCCACAATTAGGCGAAATGATTACGAGTGCCAAAAAATATTTAGGTTATCCCTATGTTTATGGTGGTACAACACCACGCGGTTTCGATTGCAGTGGTTTTATAGTCTACAACTCTAAGAAAGCAGGTATTAGTTATGTGCCACGTACTGCTCACCAGCAATACAAGCATACCGCACCAGTTAGTAGAGATGATTTAAAACCCGGCGATTTAGTGTTTTTCCATAGTAGAAACAATCGCAAACGGATTGGACATGTGGGTATTTATATCGGTGATGATAAATTTATTCATGCGCGAGCTAAAGGTCCTAAAGATGTCACTATTACCAGTTTAAATAGCAATTATTATCGTAAACATTTTGTGCGTGGCGGACGTTTATAGTAGATGACTTCCTGAGATGATAAAATATGGCGGAAATATGGCTTTTTGCCCGATTTTGGACTCATTTTCTACATAAGCATGTCATTATTATCAGGTAGAATGGAGTGTGCAAGCGCAAGTTTGGCACTCCATTCGCATTTTAAAAGGTTTGTACATGAAACTAAGTCGTATCATTATTTTGTTATTAAGCTTTTTTGTCATGACACAGGTCACAGCAAAACAAATTAGCATCATTGGCGTTGGCGATATTATGCTAGGGAGTAATTTTCCTTCTGCGGCATATTTACCCAATAATAATGGCAAAGATTTGATGCGAGCGGCATACCCTATCTTACAAAATGCGGATGTGACCTTTGGTAACTTGGAAGGCACGATTCTTAACAGTGGTGCAACGATCAAGAACTGTAAAGCCAGCAACAAATGTTATGCGTTTAGAATGCCTGAAAAATTAGCCAACAACTTAGTTGATGCAGGTTTTGACGTGCTCAGTATTGCAAATAATCATGTACGTGATTTCGGCAATAAAGGCTTGAAAAACACTCAAAAAGTATTAAATAAACTCGGTCTACATTATGCTGGCTTATCTAGTAAACCGAGTACGATTTTTACCAAAGATGGTATTACTTATGGGTTTGCTGCATTTGCACCGAATATAGGTACACAAAGCATTCGAGATATTCCTGCAGCGAAAAAAATTGTGGCGCAATTAGCTAAACAGACGGACATTGTGATTGTGTCATTTCACGGTGGAGCAGAAGGGTCTAAACATCAACATGTAAAAAGAAAGACAGAAACATTTTATGGAGAAAATCGCGGTAATGTACATGCTTTTGCACATGCTGTGATTGATGCTGGCGCGGATGTGGTGTTTGGTCATGGACCTCATGTCACCCGTGCTGTTGAAGTATATAAACAACGTTTTATTGCCTATAGCTTGGGTAATTTCTGCACTTACGGACGTTTTAATTTGCGAGGAGTGAGTGGTGTTGCGCCCATCATCAAAGTCAATACGACAGAGATAGGTGAGTTTATAAATGCGAAGATTACACCGATTAAACAAATACAAAAAGGTGTGGTCAAAATCGATAATAGCAAACGCGCCATTCAGTTAATACGTCAACTGACCAAAGCAGATTTTCCTGAGTCAACTGTAACCATTGATAGTACGGGGCTTTTGACAACTCAATAACTATTAACGAGATACAATGCGACGACAACCATGCGTTATCAAAAAAAACTTATAAATAAAAAACCTACTCGAATAGGTCAAGCACAACAGCGTTCAGTACGTGGGCGTTTACTGGGTAAGCAGAGCCAAATGACTTTGCCGCCTGAATTAAAGGGTTATGGCTATTCTATTGAACAAGGCCTAAAAAAACCAATTAAAACCAAAATGTCATCCGTGCGTATGATGTCTGCGGTATCAACCATTGCCGTTTTGCCTTTTGCGTGGTGGTTGACCAATTCAAATGCGTTTGTGGTGAATGATCTTCAGGCGAGTCAGCCTCTTATTATTGATACGACTGCGCCAGAAAATATTAATACCTTGGCGGCACTTGCTGAGATTGACACAATAGCGGTTACAACGACTCCAGAAAAACCTATTGTCAGTGTGGAATCTGAAGTGGTTGAATCGACTATTGCGCCTGAAATACAAACAGTTGTTATAGAACCGCCTCCTTTTACGCCATGGTTAAATATTAAAGTTCAACCGGGCGATACATTGTCGGCAATTTTCAGTCGTTATGAATTAAGTAAAACCCATTTATATCAAATTGTTAATGCAGATAAAACACTGGCGAAAAAATTACGGCGATTGCGTGTAAATCAGAAAATACGGATTAAACGTGACGAACAGGGTAATATTGAAGATTTTATTTTAGATTTAGGTTTTGCTTCTGAGTTCCATGTTTATCAAATGGATAATGGTTTTAAAGCTGAAATCATGCAAGGTGATGTGCAGACCGAAGTGGTAACTGCGTATGGTCAAGTGACTAACACTTTATTTGAAGCAGGTTATAAAGCAGGTTTATCAGATAGTTTAATGTCCAATTTGATGGAAATTTTCCGTTGGGATGAGGATTATCATTTATTCCAAAAAGGCGACCATTTTACGGTTGTGTATGAAAAATTCACTTGTAATTCAGAATCTCAATTTGGCAATATTTTAGCGGTGGAAGTGTTTAATGATAAGCAAATACACCGTGCCGTTCGTTACACTGATGAAACAGGTAAAACGGATTATTATCACCTTGATGGGCAACCTTTATTTGCTCAGGCAAGACCTCGGGTGAAAAAACTAAATCCGCTAATGATACCCGTGAAAGCGACTCGTATCAGTTCTAAATATGGTATGCGCATCCATCCTATTTCGGGTAAAAAACGTTTTCATAGTGGGATTGATTATGCAGCAGTGACAGGAACACCCATTTTAGCCGCGACTTCTTCAACGGTTAAGTTTAAAGGTTGGAAGCGGGGCTATGGGCGTACTGTTGTTTTAAAGCATGATGAGCAATATACCTCTTTGTATGCACACATGTCTAAATTTGCAGAAATTAAAGTGGGTCAGAGACTGAAGCAAGGTACTGTTATCGGTTATATCGGTCAATCTGGTAGCGCGACAGGCCCACATTTACATTATGAAGTACGTTTAAACAATCAGCCGCAAAATCCATTGGCATTGCAAATTCCTAATCAAGAATATGAAAAACAATTGGCTGAATTGAAAAAGCAAGAAGCTCAACGTAAAAAGCATTTTGTTGAAACCACACAAACGCTGCGTAAGCAATTAGTTACCGCGTCTCAGGCAACTCATGAGGCTTTGGAGATGCAACACGCTTCAAAATTAGCACAAATGGCGGGTATAAAAAAATAGCGGTTTTCGAAAGGG
>JAYQWJ020000452.1:0-10288 GCA_035829175.2 Candidatus Albibeggiatoa psychrophila | reverse complement strand
AATTTGCACTCCTGTATGTTTGGTTTCAGATAAACCATTGTGTATTTCAACCCAGACAGTATAAACTTTAGCCTTATTCAATCTTCACTCACGCCTTACAAATCCTATGTATTTAAAAAATAAAAAAATTCTGATTGGTATGACAGGCAGTATTGCAGCCTATAAAATTGCTGACTTGGTGCGCCGTTTAAACGAACAACAAGCCCAAATTCGCGTTGTCATGACTCAAGCGGCGATGCAATTCATCACACCCATGACCATGCAAGCGGTTTCTGGACATAAAGTATATACCGATTTGCTTGATGCGGATGCTGAAGCGGCGATGGGACACATTGAATTAGCGCGTTGGGCGGATGTGATCCTGATTGCGCCGGCCAGTGCCGATTTTCTCGCTAAACTCACTTATGGAATGGCGGATGATTTGTTGTCAACTTTATGTCTTGCCACCACTGCGCCGATAGCTGTCGCGCCTGCGATGAATCAACAAATGTGGAAAGCCTCCGCGACTCAAGCCAATTGCCAAACTTTGCAACAACGCCAGATTAAATTTTTTGGGCCTGCGAATGGGCTACAAGCTTGTGGCGAAAATGGTCTGGGTCGAATGTTAGAACCTTATGATATTATTGATTATTTACAAAAACATTTCACCCCGCAACTGCTTACTGATATACACATCGTGATGACGGCAGGCCCTACGCGCGAAGATATTGATCCTGTGCGTTTTATTAGCAATCGTAGCTCGGGAAAAATGGGAAATGCAATTGCAAAAGCGGCTCAATTGGCGGGTGCAAAAGTGACTTTAATCAGCGGTCAAACCTGTTTACCAACACCGTCTCAAGTCAATACTATCAGCGTATATAGTGCGCAAGATATGTATGACGCTGTGATGCAACATATTGAACAAGCAGATATTTTTATTGCAACCGCCGCCGTTGCTGATTATCGCCCTCAACAACAAGCTGAACAAAAAATCAAAAAAACTAAAGATACAATGAGTATTGAATTAAGCAAAACCACGGATATTTTAGCCAGCGTGGGGAATCTGCAAAATAAACCCTTTACTGTTGGCTTTGCGGCGGAAACCCATGAAGTGGAAACTTATGCCAAAGATAAAATGACGCGGAAGAATTTAGACATGATTGCAGCTAATTTAGTCGGGATTGAGAACGCAGGTTTTGAAAGTGATAACAATGCCTTAACTGTATATTGGAACAATGGTCAGTACGCATTACCCCATTGTGCTAAAACTGAATTAGGGCATTATTTAATAGAATTGATTGCGCAACGCTATAAAAAAGCAATATTGGTATAGTCTGATAAATGTTCACTTTTTTCGAGTCACCTATTCAAAAAGTCCAATTTAATCAACAATCTTATTGGGTAAAGCGTGATGATTTGCTGCACCCTTTATTCAGTGGTAACAAAGCCCGAAAATTGCATTATTACTTGACTCAAGAATTACCGCATATTCAAACGCTTATTTCTTATGGTGGCAATCAATCTAATGCGATGTTATCGCTGGCGGCGTTGGCTCAATTGAAACAATGGCAATTTATTTATTACGTCAAACCATTGCCCAAAGTATTGAAACAACAGCCTATTGCTAATTTAAAACGGGCGTTAGATTGTGGAATGCAATTGATTGAAACCAAAACATTACCGACAACACAGCAATCATTTAATGACGATACTTTGTTTATTTCTCAAGGTGCGGCGGAAATCTGGGCGGAAATGGGGATTAAACAATTGGCGGTGGAATTAAATCAATTTGTCAGCCAACAACAGCAGAAAAAATGGGCATTATTTTTAGCTTCTGGCACAGGCACGACTGCTTTATATTTACAAAAACACACGAATTTAAGCGTTGTCACTACGCCTTGTATCGGAGATGGCAATTATTTACAACAACAATGGCGACAATTAGAACCCTATTGCACTCATTTTCCGCAAATCATTGAAACCGACAAAAAGTATCATTTTGGGCAACTTTATGCAGAATTTTACCAACTTTGGCAACAATTAGCTCAGCAAACCCATATCAAATTTGATTTATTATATGACCCAAAAGCTTGGCTAGCGATGCAACAATTTAGACAAGTTTGGGATGGCGAAATTATTTATATTCACTGTGGCGGTGTTTTAGGTAATGAAAGCATGTTAAAACGTTATCAACGCAAAGGCTTGGTTTGAAAATAAATTCTGAAGACCTGCATCTTAAAAAATATTAGCGATTATTGTTTTTTTATGAATATCGAACTGATGCTAATTAGCATTCAAACAACTTACACAAAGGAATTACGCGATGTCAACTGAATTAAATATGGGTTCATTACCTTCTCATGCAGAATTAAAACAAGCATTGATTGCGGCGGTACAAGAAAAAAATGGCGGGTTTGGACTTAATATGTGGGCAACTTTAGTTGATAGAGACGGGGTTGTGAAAGCGATTGCTTTTTCTGGTGACAACCGTGGCGATCAATGGCCGGGTAGTCGGGTGATTTCAGCGCAAAAAGCCAATACAGCGAATTCGTTTAGCTTACCGGGTTTAGCTCTTTCAACGGCTAATTTATTTAGCGCAGTGCAAACAGGCGGCAGTTTGTTTGGTTTACAACATAGTAATCCAGTCGATACCAGTGTTGCTTATGCGGGCGATTCTACATTGTTTGGTATGGAACAAGACCCGATGGTTGGCAAAAAAATCGGAGGGGTTAATGTGTTTGGCGGTGGATTGGCATTATACAATGCGGATGGCGTTTTAGTCGGCGCGGTCGGTGTCAGTGGTGATAGTTCATGTGCTGACCATAATATTGCGTGGAAAGTGCGTCATCAATTGCAATTGAATTATGTGCCTGCGGGCGTAAGTCCAAATCAAGACGATAATATTGTTTATGATATTGCTGATGGCACTAGCGCAAGCGGTTGGGGTCATCCAGTTTGTGCGCCTGAAGCGGTAGAAATTGCTGAAAACTTTGCAAATACGCATCCAATTCAATCTAAAACTTAGTCTATCGATTTTTGTTATCGGGGCTGTCAATTTTTTAAATAATTGCTAGTCCTGACAAGCTATTAAATAGCACACTTTTTTATTGATTTTCAAATGTTAAAATTCTTATTTATCAATGCGTTCAAAGTAGATAACTTATATTTTTCCAGCTTTGGTAATAATAATAGTGGTAAATCAATATTGGCTAAAACAGATGTTATAAATTTAAGTCTTAATTTCTCATTCAATTCAACTTGTTTTGATTTAAACATAATACAACCAAGCCATTGTTTTTGCTTAATATCAAAAATTACGAAATCGATTTTATATTGCTGTAAACGATTAAATGCCAGCACATCATCTGTTGTGACAAAACAGGTTAAATTTAATTCATAAAAAATAACATAGCGACGTGGCAACAACACTTGTAGCGCAATAAATAAAGGCAATTTATCTGCTGTTGGATAAGCAGGATTAAGCTGATAATCAATATTAACCGACTTGATTTGTAGCGGATTGCTATGAGGAAATTCAGTTGCGATAATGGCTGATTTTTGTTGTCCGCCATATAACTCAACATCAGGCAATTCAGACTTGAAACGATTTTGATAACTAAAGAATGGTTTTAAACCCGATTTAATAGACGTATTGAGTATCAACAACATACTGATTATTAAAAATAAAGCGATACCCAATACAATCCATAGCATGATTATTCTGCTTTTAACAAATCGTAATATGCGCCGTCAGAAATATCAGTCCATGCTTGATGATTGGCTTGGAATGTTTTGAATGCGTCATATACTTTTTTGAATTTTGGATCTTTTTCAGCTTCTTCGGTTAACATGATTTTGGTTAAACGTCTCAATTCGTCTAACACCACTTTAGGTAACGGTATGACTTCAACATTAGGTTTGGCTGCCAAGTCACGTAACGATTTAATATTCAAACCTTCAAATTCTGAATACATCCATTGATTTAAGGCCTGAGCACCAATTTCAATAATTTTCTGTAAATCGGCTGGTAATGATGCCAAAGCGTCTTTATTAACAATCAGTTCTAACACTGTGCCCGGTTCATGCCAACCCGGATAATAATAATATTTTGCGGCACGATATAAACCTAAACGCTCATCATGGAAAGGTCCTACCCATTCTGTCGCATCAATTGTGCCCCGTTCCAAAGCCGTGTAAATTTCACCACCCGCTAATAATACTGGCGTACCACCCGCTTTAGCCAATACTTTACCGCCAAGCCCCGGAATACGCATTTTTAAACCCTTCAAATCATCAATAGATTCAATTTTTTTATTAAACCAACCTGCCATTTGCACTCCTGAATTACCCGCAGGATAGGGCACAAGATTGAATGGCTCATACATTTCGCGCCACAACTCTAAACCGCCACCTTGATAAAACCAAGAGTTCATGCCCTTCGCCGTCATACCAAAAGGCACAGCAGTCATAAATTGTGCAGCAGGCACTTTACCCGCCCAATAATACGCCGCACCATGTCCCATTTGTACTGTTCCTTGAGAAACGGCATCAAATGTTTGTAATGGCGGCACAAGTTCACCACCTGCAAACACTTGGACTTTTAAGCGACCAGCACTCATGATTTCTAAATCTTGGATAAACTTTTCTACACCTTGTTGAAATACAGGGAAATTAGGCGGCCAAGTAGTGACCATTTTCCAATTATAAATTTGAGCAGGCTCTTCTTTAACATCTTCGACAGTGGTTACTGTTGTTGTGTTTGATACTGATTCCTGTTGACATGCGCCTAACAATAGCGTGCAGCCCAGTAATGCAAATAAACTCCATCGTTTAAGCATGATATCTCCTTTGATTTGGTTTGAAATAAAGCTTATTATTTTCAGAGCAGATCGCCCCAAAAGCCACTATTATTTTGAATTATTAGTTAGTGTAATATGCAAGAATAAGCATGGCATGGGGATAAATCACAGTCAAGATATTTTCAAATTTTATGAATCGTATTATTTTTGATATTTTGCAACAATTTTGGATATTTACCTCGTCTATTCAAATAAAAGGGCTTGATATGTCGCCACAAGAAGCCAAAAGCTTAGTATTTCAACATTGGCAATATTTAAATAAATTAGCAAAAAAACGTTTTGCACAAGACAATCAACTAGCGGAACAAGCAATTGATTATGTGTTGGAACAATTAGAAAAAAATGATTGGCAACGGGTTTGTCAATATGAAGGCAAAGGCTTTACTGCTTTTATTACGGTGACAACAAATCGTTTATTGATTGATTTTGGAAGGAAAATTGGCGAAATCCCTTATATTCCACAATGGATTCAACAGGAAACACCCGCTTGGAAACAGGTTTTTTTGTTATTACATAAAGGTGAGGCTAAGTCTGAGATTATTCATAAAATGACTGAAAGTATGGATATTGATGCGCAAACCGTGACCGATATGATTATCACAATTGAACAAAAACAACATTTTAAAACCAAAATAATACAAACCGAATTGGAACAGCTTGAAAATATAAAATCAGATGAACCTAACCCTGAGCAAAATGTGACTCAATCTGAGCATCATGCGTGGTTTAATATTATTTTTCAGACTTTAAAACAAGAAAATACAAAAATTGAATCAAAAAAACTAAAATCGTTAGCCAATAGATTACAAAACTATATTAAATTAAGTTCAGAAGAAAGCCTTTTTTTACTGATGGTTTATCAAGATGAATTGTCCATAAGTGAAGCGGGGCGTAGATTAAATTGGAATCGAAATCAGGCGGCGGGTAAACATAAACGCTTGCTGGCACGATTACAAACAGGTTTTGAGAAATCAGGCTTAATTCAGGATATAAAGTTATTGTTACATGATGGATAAAATTATGCACTCACGACGTTTACAAGCCTTGGTTAGCTTAATTGCGCAGCCGCCAATCCAACAACAAACTTGCTTATCTGACGAGCAACTGATTGGTTTTATTAATCATGAGTTAAAAGGCGGTGCTTTTCGTCATGTAAAACAGCATTTACAAGCTTGCCCAGATTGTTATCGTGAATGGCAAGAAACCTGTGATTTTATGGTAGATGCGCCCAATATAAACGCCCATAAAACGCCACATTGGATTAGAAAAATCCCTGATTTATTCAGTATGCAGTTTGTTTTGATGACGGGGAGTGTGTTTGCCAGTATTTTTGCAATTATGCTGCTTTTACCTGTTTTTTATCAAAATTCATTACAACAGCAAATTAATCAATCTTATCAGCAATTAGTCTCACTTTCCGTTGCAAAGAATGAAAGTAATGAAACTATACAAATGGCAATGATGGATGATGCTGCAACAGGTTTTGGTTTTTCCGCATCGGCGCAATTAAATTCGCAGCAAATAGATTTTCAAAAGGGAATAGATGTTGGTGGTGGCGTATTGAAACAATTTAATAGTTCTAAAATAACACATACAGATTACTATGAATTTGGACGTTGGATTGCTTTATTAGAACAGGCAACACAATTTGACAAGGCATTATCTTTGCAATTTTGGCAGCAGCAACAGTCTATTTTACAAGTATTTAAACAAGATTTTATCAATAATAACGCGGTAATAGCGCATTTAGATAAATTGACGGTTATTTTACAACAATTGCCAAATACCGAGAAATTATCTTTGTATGATAAGTTATATCGTTATACCGATTTTATTCAACAAGATTTAGGCTATCGCACACCGTAAAAAAACCTGACAGGATTAAATATCTATCAGGTTTAATTTAATTTACAGAGACTTATGGAGTAAGCTTTTTAAGTTAGGAATTTTTTCAGTTTTTTCATAGCGGCTGTTTCAATTTGACGAATGCGTTCAGCCGAAACCTGATATTTACCAGCTAAATCATGCAAAGTGGCTTTTTTTTCATTTAACCAACGTTGTTGTACAATGTCTTGACTGCGTTCATCTAATTGTGAGAAGGCTTTATATAGAAGAGAGTGTTGGTTTTGTTCCCAATCATCCGCTTCAGTTAAATGGGCGGGGTCGTAACGGCTATCTTCTAAATAAGTTGCAGGGCTGTAACTGTCTTCGTCATTGTCATCAGGCGCATCGAATGCCACGTCTTGCCGAGTTAAACGTTGTTCCATCTCCCTCACATCTTTTTGCGTCACGCCTAAATCGGTGGCAATTTTTTCGACTTCTTCTTTATTTAACCAACCCCAGCGTTTTTTCATGCTGCGTAGGTTAAAAAACAATTTACGTTGGGCTTTGGTTGTTGCAATTTTTGCAATTCGCCAGTTTTTCAAAATGTATTCATGGATTTCGGCTTTAATCCAATGTACCGCAAATGAGACTAAGCGGACACCAACACTGGGATCAAATCGTTTTACGGCTTTCATCAAACCAATATTCCCTTCTTGGACAATATCAGCTTGGGGCAAACCATAGCCACGATAACTGTTAGCAATATGCAATACGAAACGCAAATGCGAAACCGTTAATTGACGCGCTGCTTCTAAATCACCTTGTTCACAATAACGTTTAGCTAATTCTTGCTCTTGCTCTCGATTTAAAATTGGAATTCCTCTTATAGTTTGAACGTAGCTTTCAAAACTTTGACTAATACCAGTAAGATTAAGGCTTTGACTTAAAGCAATCACTGTTGACATATTTTCTCCTACTTAAAAATGCCGTGTCATGCAGGCATGATAAAATACATTGGGAATAGAAATGCTTATTGCCAATAGATTCTATAATAGGGTTGCTGATTTTCGATAACCAACAACCTATCTAACATTTTATTGTACCGCAATTTTATGTGGTTCTGTTGTTTCTTGTTTAGGAATACGGACAAAAAGCATACCGTTTTCACCTGTTATCGTCATATTATCTGCATCGGCATTGTCTGGTAAAGTAAAACGTCGTTGAAATTGCCCAAATCCTCGTTCAACGCGCTTAAATTCTTCATTATCTTCTGGCACGGCTTGGCGTTCACCTTTAATCATTAACAGATTTTTATCCACTGAAATATTGATTGCTTTAGAGTCAACAGGATGATGGTAAATCAAGTTCATGATAGACTCCTTTAAAATCAAATTATTAGGCTTCACTGCCGTGCTTGAGCATGTATATAAGGTTTTAGAAATTCGATTTCAAGCGTTTTTATCAAAAAATATGTAAAATTTATTTCCCTTTGATTTTTTATTTTAATATTAACAAGTTAAATAATATTGCATGATGGGTTCTATAAAATGTAGTGCTGCTTTCTCTTGAATATGGTCACTTGCAAAACCAGTTTTGCACTGCTGTTTTAACGATAAATATTCTGAGCATTTTTATGTTATTTTGTTCATCTTAAAATTAATTCTGGCTTACAAGGATTCCTTAACATCGTACTACAGGAATCTCAATCACTAAGGATAAATATGAGTACCCTTCCAATATGCCCTAAATGTAGTTCTGAATATACTTATGAGGATGGGACGATGTATGTCTGTCCTGAATGTGGAAATGAATGGGACATTAGCGCGGCGGCAAATGAATCTACTGGATTACAAATCAAGGATTCAAATGGCACGTTATTAACTGATGGCGACACAATAACCGTTATTAAAGACTTGAAAGTAAAAGGCTCATCATTAGTTGTAAAAGTCGGCACAAAAGTGAAAAATATTCGTTTGGTAGAAGGCGACCATGATATTGACTGTAAAATCTCGGGCGTTGGCGCAATGCAACTCAAATCAGAATTTGTTAAAAAAGTGTAATTTAAAGGCTAACAATGTGCTAGAAAACACCGATCCTAAAAATGATGCTGAACCCACATTAATTCCAATTTTTAAATAGCTAATGTATAGATAAAATTGCTCAATAAGGATAGAATGTTGTTGCTGAGTTGTCAGACTCAAAAATCCAAACCTCAAAGGAGAAATTACAGATGCAATTAAAAACTGTATTAACAAGTTTAGCTATCGCTGGTGCATTATCAACTCAAGTTGTTTTTGCTGATCTTGCTTCAACACTTTCTGGTGCAGTAGATAAAGCGAAAGATGTAGTAACAGGAACTGCGACTGCTGTATCCGACACAGTTTCAGATACTGTCGCTTCAGTTACAGGTACTGCGCCAGCTATCAAAGCAGGTGATTACGAAGATTTCAACAAGTTTGTTACAGAAGCGGGCATTATGCCTCCTTGCACAACCTGTCATAAATTAGGTACTAAGTTAGTTGGTCCTTCTTACAATGCGGTTGCGTTATATTACGCTGACAAAAAAGATGATGCTGAAGCAATGGCAGCGTTAAAAGCAAAAGTCGCTGCGGGCGGTTCTGGTACTTGGGGTTTAATTCCAATGCCTGCAAACGGTACTGCAAAAGCTGAAGATATTGCAAGCATCTTAGACTGGGCTTTAGCTTTAGAATTAAGTGATGACGCTAAAACAGCAGCTCAAGCTGAAGTGGACGCAATGCCTAAATAAGTATGAGGTTTTGATAGGAAGTCGTGATAAACATGACTTCCATCCATGCAAGTATTAATTCATCGCAATAAAATCACGTAAATATTTCACTTCTACTGAAGTTTCGCGCAAACGGGCTTTCACCAAATCTCCAATCGAAACAAGACCCACAATTTTTCCTTCATCAACAACAGGTAAATGACGGAATTTATGTTGTGTCATTAACACTTGCGCGTCATCAATACTGGTATCCAATGTGCCGACAACAAGGTCTTTAGTCATAATATTAGCAACAGGTGTTGTCGCTAGTTTCTCAGCTTGTATTCCACAGAAACGTAATACATCACGTTCAGTTAAAATACCTACTGGAGAACCTGCTACACCGATAACCAATAATGCTCCTACTTTAGCATCTCCCATTTTTTGTACCGCAACTAACATCGTTTCTGTTTCCACCACAGTCATGGTTTCTTTAGATTTTCCTTCTAACAAAGTACGCATTGTCATAAAGTATTTCCTTATAAAATACAAGTGTTAACGATTAAATCAATTTATCAATGTTAGTAAAACTATTAATTATAGGCAAGTTATAAAAAACTAAACCTATGTACTAGCATTTTTATAAAAAAACAGGGTAAGCTTAAGTTTATGTAAGCACACCTATTATATTTTATATTTATAGTTATATAAATAGTTTTTACAATGGTTCAGACAAATAATCATAAAATCATACGGCAATAGCCTCGTAATTATACTGGGAGTCAAAGTCTGGGCAAGATTTAATAGAATTGAAGTCGAGACCTAAGTTATAAAGAAAGACGTAAAAATATGATTTTATTGACTTTTATTATTTTCCAACTGGTAATGGAAATGACTTTAG
>JAYQWJ020000451.1:0-8183 GCA_035829175.2 Candidatus Albibeggiatoa psychrophila | reverse complement strand
TTGAGAATCTTGTTCTAAATCAGTTGTTCAATATTTTGTCGTAACTCGACGCTCCATTTAATACCAAACCCAACACGCTTTATCCAAATTGGGCAATTGATGAAGCATATCCCTACCATCTAATCCAACACATCTTGCAGGAACGAACTGATTAAGGTCTAATGCGTCAATCAATATTTTTTAGAGAAACAGACCATGACAACTTTTAGGCAACATCTTAAATCCCTGATTATTTGCTTTTCAGTTCTATCAATATCCGCTCTGAACGTGGAAGCACGCGAACTTAGAACAGTCCCTGATAATATTATCCAATGTGATACCGCTTGTGCCCACATCGCTTATCCCTATGCGCTTGTCAACGAAGATGTCTATTACAACAATCCGACGTTTGATAGAGAAGGCTGGAGCAGAGGTCTAACTCCAATTGTATTCGACTTCCAAAATGACGTTTTATTTTTCGATGATGAAACATGGTTGATTCAAGATGATGATGGCTTACACGCAGGCTTATATATCAATAATGAGCGGCGTGAAATTATGTTAGCGATACGCGGCACTGAATTTGACAGCTTAGATGATTTACTGGCAAATATTCAACAAGTCTTTGGTGCAGTTCCTAAGCAATATGAAAATGCCCTCAGTGCTGCTGAAGAATTATCACTCTATATTCAACAAATAGGTTATACGCTAACAATTGGAGGTCACTCACTGGGTGGTGGCATCGCGCAATATATTGCCAACTCACTCAATGTACCCGCGATTACTTTCAATTCTGCACCGATTTCCAAAGATGTTGAAAATGACTCTTTTGCACGAAAATATCCCAATGGCATCCCCGACAATTATCCAAGTCCTTTAATTTATAATCTTGTGTTTAGAAAAGAAGGCGGCTGGTGGTCAAGCTACGATATTATTTCAGACTCCTATAGCAGTGCCAATTCGGGTGGTTTATTAGGCACATCATTTTCTCTAATCACGGGAGAAGGGGTCGACTTGCTTGAACTGCATAGCATTAGCGAAATGATTGAAGAAATGCAACGCCGTTTCGCTCAATAAAATCCTTTACTGAAAAAGATAAAACCATGCGTCAAATTGTGCTCGATACAGAAACCACAGGTTTAGAACCAAAAGAAGGACATAAAATCATCGAGATTGGTTGTGTTGAAGTGAGTCATCGTCAAATCACCAACCATCACTTTCACGAGTATTTACAACCTGATCGAAAGATTGATGAAGAAGCAATGCAAGTCCACGGCATCAGTAACGAAATGCTGAAAGACAAACCACGTTTTGCTGACATCGTGCACATATTTATGGAATTTGTTCAAGGGGCTGAATTGCTGATTCATAATGCGCCGTTTGACGTGGGTTTTATCAATTACGAACTGCAATTACTCAATCAAAATTGGCAAGGCATAGAACATTATTGCACTATCACCGATACGCTACAAATGGCTCGGAAACGCTATCCGGGGCAAAAAAACAATTTAAATGCACTGTGTAAACGTTTGGGTATTGATAATTCTAAGCGAGAATGGCACGGCGCGTTATTGGATTCACAGATTTTAGCAGATGTATATCTTGCCATGACAGGTGGACAAGTGAGTCTGTTGGGCGCGGATGATAATAATCGCTCTTCAGAAGCCAATCAAATCCAGCGATTGAGTATTGAAGCGGGGCAATTGCCATTAATTGAAGCAACTGAGGAAGAACTTGCGTTACATCAACAATATTTAGAACGACTTGACAAAGCGGTTGGAAATGATTGTTTATGGCGCAGTTTAGAGCAAAAAGGACTGAAGACTTGATTTATTAAATTATAAACGGGTTTGCAAGTTAATTTATACTGGGTAAGCAGTTGTTTTAAAATAACTTTCAATATCTTTTCCCTAGAAGTCTGTGCGAAACAAGTTTTGTACAGTTGTTGTTTAGGCTATAATTTTAGCTGCTTTTTACCACATCTAAACCTGCATGACATTCCGTAAATTTCATGTACGATGGAATATAAATTGGCATCGCCTTCAATTATGATAATAAATGGTGATAATCCAATCCATATATGTTTTTTGTTCATTTTATCCAATTAACTAAAGTAATATTAGGCAGGAGGGGTATCAATGAGATTTAAATTTTTATTATTCAGCTTGTTATTGCTGTTAAACTACAATAGCCACGCTCAATCTTGTACTGTTGTAGCAAAAGCACAATTAACTGAAAATATAAGTGAAGTGAAAGTTATACGCAATTATAGCCAACAGGCATTAAGTCACTCAAATGCGGAACTCTGTATCGGTGATGTGCTTGTTATACCTGAATCTTTCACTGAAGAAGTTATTTTGGATTATTACAGTGAAAACCTAGAACAACAGCAATTGGCAGCGGGTCAGCATGAAATTACGGGCTTAGAAACGCCCTGTGGGGATTGGTGTCGAATAACAAAACAGACCAAACGCCTGTATTTTCGCTTAACTCGTAAAAATATTAATCCACCAAAACGGATTGTGGCAACAGATCGCGGTGATGATGAAAAATTACTGATTAGTACCCTGACAAACAACAAACCTCAACCCCTATATTTATTTGCACAAGAGGGTGATGTTAGCTTTTTTTGGAAAGGTGGCAAAAAACCTTATCAATTAACAGTAAAAAATCAACAAGGTCAAATAGTTGTAACCAAGAAAAAGTCATATAAAAAACACATTCAATTCAGTTTGCCAAATGTAGAACCCAACCAAACCTATCACTTAGTATTACAAGACAAACATAAAATACAGTTTGAAACTGACATCATGTTTAGACTTCCTCCATTTCCACTTGATCCAGATGAAAATAAATTATTACGCTTAACGCGCTTATTGCTTGATTCTGAACGTAATTGGCGGTTAGAAATCTGGCGGCAATTGCAGGCTTTATCGGATAATACTAAAGTCAATAAATTTAAAGCCCACTTGCTGGTAGATGATTTGTAAGTTTTAGCGTTATTTAAGGTAGGAATTAAGCGTTAATATAGTGAAGTTTAGCAGTATTTTAGTACATACTAATATTTGATTAAAATTTAAAAATTAGTTATATTTGAGATGAAATAATAACAATTATCATTTGCAAGGCTCATTATGGAAATCACCCATCAAGCTAGTTGTTCAGACGAAAAAAACCCACATTTATCAGTCAGCCAAGCTCTTGAGCGCATTACCCAAACCGTCCCAACTATCGCAGGTTATGAGCAAGTCAATTTGCATCAAGCCTTAAGCCGTATTTTAGCGGAAGATATTCAATCGCCAATGCGAGTGCCAAGCTACACCAATTCAGCAATGGATGGCTATGCAATTAATTCGACAGATTTGAATGTTGAAGGGGTACAAAGTTTAAAGTTAGTCGGATCAGTATTTGCGGGACATCCCTTTGAGCAAACGATTCAACAAGGGCAATGTGTGCGTATTATGACGGGTGCGATGTTGCCACAAGGTGTTGATACGGTGATTATGCAAGAACATGTGGAATTGGATGGGGAGCAGGTTAAATTTAATGCGCAACAACATAAAGCTGGGCAAAATGTACGTTTAGCAGGCGAAGATATTCAAATAGGACAAACGGTTCTTAAAGCGGGAAAGCAAATTTTACCGCCTGAATTAGGTTTATTGGCTTCATTGGGGATTGCCGAAGTTAAAATAAAACCCAGATTGCGCGTTGCCTTTTTTTCCACAGGCGATGAATTGTGCTCGGTTGGTCAGCCGTTAAAAGCAGGACAAATTTACGACAGTAATCGCTATCAATTGTTTGGGGTTTTAGCCCGATTAAATATCGAAGTGATTGATATGGGCGTGATTGCGGATGATTTAGAACAAATAGAACAAGCTTTTACCACCGCGTCCCAAATTGCCGATGTATTAATTACTTCAGGCGGAGTTTCCGTTGGTGATGCTGATTATGTTAAACAAGTGTTGGATAAATTAGGTCAGATTAGTTTCTGGAAAATCGCCATGAAACCGGGGCATCCGCTCACTTTTGGTACAATTAATCAGGCAACATTTTTTGGCTTACCCGGAAATCCCGTCTCATCATTGGTGACATTCTATCTATTTGTCCAACCTGCATTGCAACGTATGATGGGGAAAACTGATATTAGCTTGCCAAGCTGGAAAGTGCGCTGCTTGTCTAAACTGAAAAAGAAACAAGGTCGTACCGAATTTCAACGCGGCATATTAAAGCAAGAGGCTGACGGAGAATGGGTTGTCACCACAACAGGTTCGCAAGGTTCGCATATTATTCGTTCTATGAGCGAAGCTAATTGCTTTATTGTGTTGCAAGAACACCAAACTGTTGTAAATGAATCTGAATTTGTGACTGTACAACCACTCGCTGGACTATTATGATAGTGGTGTTGATAAAATTATTTATAATAAAGACGTTACTTGTCAATTCTTAAAGGAAGTGTATATGAACTCATTACGTAAAGCATGTTTAATGGCTTTAGGTGCAGCTACATTGGCTATCACTGCGCCAACCCAAGCTGAAATTGTCTCAGAAGACATCTTAAAAGGTGTGACGATTAGTGGTTTAATCGAAGTCAACGCATGGCAAACTGAAGGTTATGATGGTGTTGATAGCAGTGATGTGACTTTAGCAACCGTTGAGTTAGCAATTGATGCGCAAATCCATAAATGGGTCAGTGGTCATGTGGTATTTTTATTTGAAGAAGATGCAACTGAACAAGTCACTGTAGATGTAGGTTACATTACTGTTGGTAATACAGATTATTCACCGCTTTATTTATCTGCTGGTCGCATGTACTTATTTGGTGGTTATGAATCGAATATGATTTCTGATCCATTAACTTTAGACATTGGCGAAACACAAGTGTCTGCGATAAAAGTAGGCTTTGATGCAGCGGGCGCTTATGGTTCAGTGTACGCTTACAATGGCGATACGCAAAAAAATGCGGATGATAAAATTGAAAACTTTGGCGTGGGCTTAGGCTATGCCTTAGAAAGCAATGGCGTATTAGTAGATGTTGGTGTTGATTATACTAGCAACTTGCTTGATTCTGGCGGCATGATGAATAACATCGCTAACATAACTGCGGTTGATGATTATGTTGGTGGTATCGTTGCACACGCGACATTAGGTTTCGGTGGTTTCAGTTTAATTGCTGAATATTTAACCGCATTAGACCCAATTAAAGCTTCTGATTTTGCATTTAATGGTGTTGACGCTGAACCAAATGCTTTAAATGTTGAAGCTGCTTATTCTGCTGCTTTAGGCGGTAAAGATGTGACTTTTGCGGTTGGCTATCAAACATCTGAAGAAGCATTAAATTTAGCTTCTGCTGAAAGCCGTATTTTGGTTGGCGTGGGCGTTGGTATCTTTGACAATACTTCATTGAAATTTGAATGGAAACGTGACACTGATTATGAAGTTGTTGACGGTGGCACAGGCAATGATGCTGACACATTCACGGTACAATTAGCAGTACAATTCTAATTAATTGAATTGTTGATTTGATTTAAATATAGAAAAGTAGCTTCAACTATCATGCTTGGAGCTACTTTTTTTTGGATAATTGAAAGGTCATTAACTTTAGCAAGCACCCGCAGTTTGTTGATCGGCAGTTGAAGTGAATTGTTGCGGCTTACGAGCTTTAGTACGTGGATTGTCTACATGGGTGACGAATTCGATTTCAATCCGACGTTGTTTGTTGATGATTTTAGTATAAAACGAACCATCATTTTTATTATTCACAATCTCTTTAAATGGTAGCTTATAATTATCATCATTTTTGGCTAAATATTTAAAATAATCATGCAAAGCCAACACATCATCAGCCGTTTCCGTATCTAAGGCATAATGCCAAATATCATCTTTTGCAAAATAAATCGTATGCGCGTGTGGAAAAATATGCTCGTCATCGCCGATTGCATGACCTGTTGCCAAATTATGAGTTAAGAAATAATCATTAACGGGTTTGTGAATATCAAACAATTCTAACATCACTTCACGATCGTCTAATTGAATCCAAATTCGCATAATTTCGGTAAAGGCATTAACACGGTCTTGGAACGCTTGTGAAGCTGAAAAACGTTGCACTTGCGTGACACACATCTCCGTGCCCAATTCTGCATTAAACCGATTGAAACCATGCTCAAAACCATATTCAGATAAATCAAGCGGCTCTAGCACTTCAAAGCCAATATGCGATAAATATTTACCTTTAAGCTTATCCATCACCTGAGAAACATGCTTGTCATTTTTATGAAAAAAATCATTGATAACGTAAAAAGCAGGCTTATTACGCAATTCTAGCAAGGCATACATAATTTTTTCGTAGTCGACACGAATAATCTTAATCAAGTTTTGCTTGTCTAAAATATTCTTGACTCGAAGTGGTTTCTGGTGCTGATGCAATAAATTGCCAATCATAATAAACCCCCATTTATTATTTTCGATTTTCAGCATAACAAGGACAGGCAGCCCTAGAAATTAGTTATAAATAATCAACTTATAAATAACTAAGACTGCCGATCCTGCTACTTAAAAAATCAAAAATGTCTTATCAGGTATACATTTCCATCAAGCTGCGACTCATGTCTTTACCAACCAAGTCACCGTGCAAGATACCTTTATCTGTCATTTTTAATTCTGTGTCAGTTACTGTGATGTAACCTTCTTTGGTTAAGCGGTCAACACTTTCTTTGCAGAATGCAGGCAAGTTTACGCCATGACGTGCATAGAAAGACTCTAAATCAATAGTGACCAATTTCATACCCAACACGACATCACGAATGATTTTATCCATGCTGCTCATTTTATGACCACGATGAATAGGTAAATTACCACCTTCAATCATTTCAACGTAACGACCCACTTCATTGGTGTTTTGGATTAAATAATCACCCATACGACCAAATGCAGACGCGCCAATCGCATAGAAATCTTCGCCGTGCCAAATACTAGGAGAATGAATGTGGCGATATTTGTCATCTTTAGTGAATGTAAAGAAACTCCAAGGCACATAATTGGCTTTGGCAAATTCATCCATAGCATGTTGCATGTATTCTAATTCTTCAGCATCATCTGGCAAGGTGATTTTGTTACTACGCAATTCTTTGTAATATTCAGTATTGGTATACAATTCCGTTTTGTACACGGTAATACTTTCAACTTCAGTTTCAATTGCTTTTGCAACGCTATACGCCCAAGTTTCAGGGGTGTCACCCGCTAAACCACTCATTAAATCAATATTGACTGATGCCCCTGTTTTACGCGACATTTCAATTGCACGTAGGGCACGGGCTTGGGTATCTTGACGATGAGAAAGTTTAATAATTTCATCATGTAAAGATTGCACACCCATACTGATACGCGTCACATTTAACTCACCCAAAACTTGGGCTTTTTTATCAGTAATCGTAACAGGCTCACCTTCAACGGTGATTTCAGTTTGATCCGTGACATTTACACATTTATCTAAAGTCGTGCGGATTTTTAATAAATTGTCACCTGTTAATAAGGTCGGCGTACCACCACCAAAATAAACCGAGGTTAACGGTCTTCGTGCCAAATTGAAACGATCTGCTGCCATTTCAATTTCTTTACATAACGCATCTACATACGCATCAATTTCAGATTTGCGGCTGTTTTGAACCGTGCGGTAGTAGCAATAAGAGCATTTTTGCGCACAAAACGGGATATGAATATAAATATTAAGCGGCTCGAGGATACCTGCTAAACCTGCTTCTTCTAATCGTTTCCAGTGCATGAAGTTGGGGTAATTGGTAATAAACCCGCGACGTTCTGGTACCCAGTACTGTCTTTCTTTATCTGAGTTAATCATGGCGCATTCCTAAAGTTGCTTTGACTAAAAAGAGTGTTGAGATGTCAATCAGTGCAGATTATGCCAATTTTTTACTGACCATTTCCGCAACCATATTTACATTTTGGAACAATTCCATGTCCAATTCTTCTTCCGCAAATTTAAAACTGAAATGATTTTCAATTTGAGTAATAAATTCCATCACGGCGATAGAATCCATGCCTAAACCTTCTTCAAACAAAGTGACTTCTGGATCAACTTCATCGTAAGTAAGATTGACATCTAATTTTTCAGCAATAATCGTTTTTAATTGATTAACAACATCACTCATTGCAATGTTCTCCTGCATATTTTAGGAATGAAAATAATTCTA
>JAYQWJ020000450.1:0-2927 GCA_035829175.2 Candidatus Albibeggiatoa psychrophila | reverse complement strand
CCCGCCATCAGCAATTGCGATTGGAAAAATAGAATCATCTTCAATCGCAAACTCATCAACATGATCGCCTGTAATGGGTTCATCAGCTAAATTCACGGTTAAAGTATCAGTACCTGTTTCTGAAATACTCAGCGTCTTGGTAACTTTGACCCCAATATCGGTATTGCCAAAATCAATGCTGTCTGTTGGGTCTGAACTGTAGGTTGGCTGCAAACCTTCACAGGTCATTTTATAAGTGGGATTTCTGAAAATTTCACCATTGCTGGTGAGATGTAAATAAGCAACTCGTTCACCAACTGCGGAGGGAGTACAAGTTAAATTTAATGTGACTTCATCGCCAGTATCATCGACAATCTGAAAACTTTCATCACTTTGATTAAATATGCTGTTTAAATCACCTATGATGGCAAAATCAGCCGCATTTATACCATCAATCAAGGGAGTATCTCGATACACTTTTAATACTGCTGTGCTGCCTTCTGAGATAACTAAGGTTTCTGAAGAAGTGCTACCAATTGAGACCGCCGTAAATTCAATTTCACCAATTTCGTTACCGTTTTCAGTTGTACTATTTGGAGTTGGTACGGAGGCATAGCCTGCACCAATCGGATGTTTACCAGTACATTCTAAGCCATAATCAATCGTTGGATATTCAGGGTCATTGGTTTCAACACTTAACGTTGCGGTGCGTAGGCCAATGGAGCTTGGAGTGCAAGTCAGTTTAACCCACTTATTATTATCGGGATTTTTATTATAACTGCCACTACCTGGATTTTTCAGGGTAAAGTTACTGGCATGTGTACCTGTAATCGTCATGTTACGTACGCTTAAAATGGCATCACCTTCATTTCTTACCTTATAAAGGGCCTCTCCTGTCGTACTGCCCACACTTGTCTCACCCACATCCAGCGTACTGCCAATAGGAATAGTTTTATTCACATAAACAGGAGCTTTACCTTCACAAATGATGGTATAGGTTGCGGGATTGGTCGCTGCTGTACCATTGTGGGTTAAGCTTAAAGTCGCGGTATGTGTACCTTTATGGATTGGTGCGCATTGGATTTGAATTGCCTGAGCCATACTGCCATCAATAATAGAAATAGGAAAAGTGGGGCTGATAATGCTAAACACACTTGCATCGTCACCATTACCAAAAGGGTTATCTACATCGGTTAAATCAACGGTAACGGTATCTGTGCCAATTTCATAAACGTATAAAATACCTTGGGTTGTATCTCCAACATCAACTGCTTCATCCATAGCCACCGTGCTGCCAATCACAGGCATTGAATTAAATTCTGGGAATACAACGCTGTTTGTTTCACAAGTCACGGTGTATTCTGCTGGCGAATCTACTCCATTATGGGTAACAGAAACAGTTGCGGTATAAGTGCCTTCAGTTGCAGAAGAACACACGATAGGTAATTCATCTGTCCCATTGGCTGGAATATCCAAGCCCAAACCAATACTAATACTTAAAGAGAACGCAGCCGCGCTGCCATCACCATTATCAGAAAAATCAACATTGGAAATGGTTAAGGTTTCATTACCTGTATTATTAATAGAAATATTACGGGTACTGTCGACACCCGGTATACCTTGTCCAAAACTGAGAGAACCATCAGGATCAGGCCCCGACTCATAAATTGCCCCTCTGCCTGTGCATTTTAAATTGTAATCATTGCTGCTATTGGCGACATCATTGGTTTTAATTCTGATTTTGGCGGTACGTTCACCTATTTCTTTGGGCGTGCAAGTAATATCAACAGCTAAACTAGCACCAGAACCTTGAGCAATTGTATATGGAATGCCTTGATTTGATGTAAAAGCAAAATCGGCAAAATTTGAACCTATCAATTGAATATCAGAAATGTCTAAATCTAATTCACCCGCATTGTTAATCGTAATCGTTTCTGTTGAACTGGTCGTGTCTACATCAATATCACCAAAATTAATTGTGCCACCGCGCCCATTATCATCATAGCCCGCGCCAATACCTTCGCAAGTGAGCGGATAAGTTAACTCATCATAAGGAGCTGGCAAGTTTGTATAAAGGTGAAAAACGGCAGTATGTGTACCGCGATCAGAAGGCGTGCAGGAAATTGTATAAGTATCGGTATTACCCGGAGTAATGGTAATAGGAAAATCATTGTCAATATCATGCGAGGTCAAAGCAAAGTCTGCACCATCTGATGCACCTGTAAATTCAGCTCTTTCAACCACTAAAGAAAATGAACCTGTTGTTTCTTCAATAGTTAGGCTGTCTGTTTCTGTATTGCCCGTTTCAATTGTGCCACCACCAAAGTCTAATGAAGTACCTTCTGATGGATTTAAAGTAATAGTTGCTGCTGATTCTACAGTATATTTAACACACCATTTATTCAATGTACCTAAACCATAGTCATTATTATCAACAACCGTAAAAGTCCATGTATTTGCCGCATTCTGACCTGTAAATATGCTTAATGTTTCTTTGGGGGTGAAATCGGATGAGCCATAAGCGGGTTGGGCTTTTTTACAATTGGTTTGTATCGCTTTTGAACCATCGTCACTAATTTCAGTATTACTAAAATCTTTACCAACACAACCTTCTGGCTTTGCACCTGTGGTGTCTGGCGTTTCGAGTAAAACCACCGTATTTGAACTATTGCTCAACTTGAACGTAAGTTCACCAACGTTTCCATGCTCTAAATCTAGCTGGCTAATACCAATGGCTTTAATCACGCCAATGCTAGTATCTGTTATTGTGATACTGCTTGTAATGCCTGCGGTATTATTAGCTGGAATGGTCTGTACCGTTGTATTACATTGTTCGAAATTTGCCCATGCGCTACCATTTAATAATAACAGTATTAAAAGCAGCACATAGGTCAGAAAGCGTGATGCTAACATTAAAACCCCTCCCTCAGAGTGTTATCCTACCAAAA
>JAYQWJ020000449.1:0-3008 GCA_035829175.2 Candidatus Albibeggiatoa psychrophila | reverse complement strand
CTATTGAACAATTTAGCCTTACCAATCTGACTTTAATATCAATACGTTATTTTACACTGCTTAAATTAGAACAGCAGAAAATTCGTTCTTTAACCCAAACAGAAGATATTTCAATCAAAAATGATGTTAATACTTTAGATTTTGTGAAACAACGCTTAGAAAATTATAAGCAACTGATTGATGGTATTAATATTGTTTTTAATTATCTTATAAAATTAGATGCGCCAGAAGAACAACATAAAAAAGTGATAGAATTATATTCATTATGCGATTTATACAGACAAGAAACACAAGCATTAACTGAGCAAGTCGCTCAATTAGAAACATATCAAAAAAACTTATTGAAAGCCCAATCCCAAAAAACAATCATTTCTACTGAGACGCAAGATGAAACATCCAATATAGATTCATTACCTATCATAGGCTGGATTGTGATGAGTCTTGTCATTATGGGCTTATTGGTTGTTTTGTTTTCCCGCCGCAGAACTCAATAGAATATTTCGCTGAGTATAGATTTAAAAACGTTGGATTATTTGGATTGAAAGTTGTTTCAAATGCTTCAATTTCAATGATTTCTATCAGCGATAATCATATTTTTGGCTCAAGCGTACAGAGTACTTTTCTTTATAGTGTATGTTTCAGGAAATTTATGTTTCACATCAAGCAGAGCTTGAAAGACAGGCATTACCAAATAGAATTTGGTAACGAGCTAACGAGCTAATTTATCTATGGCATAATACTATAAACAAAACGCAGACTTAGGAAAAAGGAAAAAACCCATGCTGCAATTAGATTTAAACACTAATATGGAACAACGCTTAATTCAAATAGCATACGACAATGGATATAAGGAGTTTATATATTATGTTAGGAAATACAATAAACACCAACAGTTTTGAACAAGTGTTACACGCGACTGAACGTTTGCCTATTGATGAACAATTACTGCTTATTGAATGTATTATAGAAAATATTCGCCATAAGCAAAAAACAACTTCATTTAGCAATATTGAAGCAGCTTGCGGTATATTACAGGCAAAACATACTGTTAGCTTAGAACAAATGGATATGGCAATTAAACAACAAGGCAGTCAAGCATGATTGCAGTTGATACAAATGTGTTGGTGCGTTTGTTAGTTAATGATCCAAATGAGCAAGCCCAGATTGATATAGCCAAAGCACTGCTACATGAAGCAAAGCAAGTTTATGTTCCTCAAATTGTACAGGTAGAACTGGTTTGGGTGTTAGAAACAGCTTATCATTTTGATAAAACAGAAGTTATTTATAGTTTACGTCATATTGTGGAACAGCCCTTATTTAATTTACAGCATCAAGAGCTATTTCTTGCAGCATTAGAAATATTTCAAAATTGTAATGCCGATTTTTCAGATTGTTTGATTCTAGCGGAAAGCCAATACAAACACTGTGAATTAGCAAGTTTTGATAAGAAATTAGGGAAATTACAAGGAGTACGCAAATTGAAAAAATAAAAAAGCCCCCGCCAACCAAGTTAGCAGAGGCTTTTTAAATCGAAGAAGCAAGGACTTCAAAATTATAAATTATGAAGCTGGTTTGCTTTCACGATGAAATCAAGAATAATTTTACGGATAATCTGGTTACTTAAAGATACGTCAGTAATATTCTCTTCTATAAGTTTTGCACATAAATTCCAATTTTTTCTTCTCTTCAGTTCACATAAATCTGCAAATGCCTCTGAAATATGCCATCCGTTTTCTTGACAACATTTACTTGCAAAAAAATAAATACTGTATGTAATTTGATTTTCTTCACTTTCTTCTATGCGTCGAACCTCCATAAAATATGGGTAAGAAGACCAATCCGACTTGTCTGTTAAGTGTTTTTCTAAAAAAAAGCATATGCCATTATTTTTCATAATAGATTCTAATTCAAGATATGAATGTACAATATTTTCACTGAATAAATCAAATTCACTGTAATAAGATAATGAATTTATCACATAATAATTTGCCTGCAAACAACTGAACAGCTCCATTTCTTCATGAGAATATTGTGTTTGGTTAGGTATGATTTGTGAAAAATAATCATAAGGGCTAATACTAAGCAGAGAATATTTTTCACCTCCTATATCAACAGGTATTTGATTTAATTGTCTAAGAGTATCTGCATGTCTATTGGCAAGCTTTTTATGTAAATCATCAAAATTTACGAAAAATGGATCGTGCCTTTCATTCCACTCACCAAATACAAAATCATGAATATCTCTAAAACTGTGTTCCAAGCGAGTAGGTAGCCCATCTTTATTAATTAATTCTAACAAGGCATGACTAAGCCATGAATCATCAAGTTGAACATAGGATTCATGAATTTCCTTTCCATGGTTTTTATTCTGACTATCAGATAATACAAAAAGTTGATACCAATCAGAATAATGCTCTTGTATCCAGTTATAATAATTACTTAGTTGACCTCTTGTTGCAATACTGCCATCTTTTCGTTCAATTACAATAATTGTTTCTGAAGCAATATCAGCAAGCAACAAATCAATCCTGCGTTTGCTTTTAATTACAATTTCACGCATAACCACCATATTGCTAAGTGAAATTGTATTAAACGTTAAACTGCTAGGAAGTTCTTCTAATTGTTCATCTGTTGCATTTTGATAAATAGCAGAGACTAACATTTTTAAGAAATAATCACCCTGTAGATGCCCTTCCCTTGGGTCTAATAGCCAAGCTAATATGTTTGCTTTATTATCTTCTTTCAGGTTTAAAACTTCTATTGGAGAAGTAGATACAGCTCTACGATGCAAAGAGATAAAATCAGGATCAAAAATCAAATCATTTAATAGTGAGTTTATGTTAGACATAATTTTTCATTAACTGCAAGTAAAAAATAAGGTTAGCATAATAACAGCCGTAAAAAAAGCCCCCACCAACCAAGTCAGCAGAGGCTTTTTAATCACAAATAATACTTAAAAAATCTTAGCGTCTATCAACTAATAATTTCTTAATTTCACCAATCGCTTT
>JAYQWJ020000448.1:0-6209 GCA_035829175.2 Candidatus Albibeggiatoa psychrophila | reverse complement strand
GAACATGGCGAATTTGACCCGCATATTTGGTTAAATCCACGCTTGGTAAAAACCATGGCAGCGCAAATTTTACAACAACTCATAAAATATGATGCTGAACATCAGCTTGATTATCAACATAATTATGCGCAATTTATTCAAGAACTCAATCAATTAGATACGGACATTCAAACAACATTGGCGGAGATAAAAGACCGACGATTTATGGTTTTTCACCCTTCATGGGGCTATTTTGCGCAAACGTATCATTTACAACAAATACCGATTGAAATTGAAGGAAAATCACCCAATTCAAAAGATTTAGCCCGTCTTATCAATTATGCAAAACAACATGAAATTAAAGCCATTTTTGTGCAAAAACAATTCAGTCAGAAAGCTGCCAATGCGATTGCGAATAATGTTCAAGCGCAACTTATTGTCGTAGACCCATTAGCAGAAAATTACATTGAAAATCTGCACACAATAGCTGATACCTTTGCGAAAGTGATGAAGTAATCCATGACAACAGCGATTCAAATTGATAATGTCAGCTTTGCTTATGATGCGCCGATGATTTTAGAAAATATTAACTTAAGCATTGAAGAAAAAGAATTTTTAGGTATCGTAGGCCCTAATGGCGGTGGCAAAAGCACATTGTTAAAAATCATGTTGGGCTTATTAAAACCGACTCAAGGTCAAGTGCAAATTTTTAGTAAATCGCCTGTAAAACAACGGGTGCATATTGGTTATGTGCCTCAATTTGCTGCATTTCCGCGCCATTTTCCGATTTCAGTACAAGAAACCGTATTAATGGGACGTTTAGGGATTACCCGTGCTTGGTTAGGTTATAATCGTGAAGACAAATTGATTGCCCAACACGCGATGCAAACCACACATATTGCAGATTTTGCCCAGCGGCAGATTGGGCGTTTATCGGGTGGACAATTGCAACGGGTTTTAATTGCACGGGCTTTAGCTTGTCAGCCGAAAATTCTGATTTTAGATGAGCCAACCGCTAATATTGACCAACGAGTGGAAGAAGATATTTTTGATTTATTGAAAGTATTGAATCAAGAATTGACTGTGATTGTGGTGTCACATGATATTGGATTTATTTCTGCTTACGTGAGCCGAGTGGCGTGTTTAAATAAAACTTTATTATGTCATCAAACCTCATCTATTACTCCGCAAAAACTTGAACAACTTTATCATATTCCCGTTCGTGCCATCCAACATCAACATTATTAGGTCATTATGAGTACATTTTTGGACGCTTTGTGGCAATTCAGCTTTTTACAACACGCGATGCTTGCAGGTCTATTGGCGAGTATTGGTTGTGGTGTGATTGGTACTTATGTCGTCGTCAAACGGATTACTTTTCTGGCAGGCGGCATTGCTCATGCAGTGCTTGGTGGAATGGGAATTGCGTATTATTTTCAACAACCTGTATTGCTTGGCGCGTTGATTGCGGCATTGGGCACGGCGTTATTTATTGGCTGGGTTTATTTACATAATCAGCAAAATGAAGATACTTTAATTGGTGCGGTGTGGGCAACAGGAATGGCGGTTGGGATTTTATTTATTTCACAAACACCGGGTTATAACGTTGATTTGATGAGTTATTTATTTGGCAATATTTTGATGGTTTCCCGTACCGATTTATATTTAATGGCGGGTTTGGATGCAGTCATTGTGCTAACAGTTATCCTATTTTATAAACAATTATTAGTGACGTGTTTCGATGAAGAATTTGCCCAATTGCGCAATGTATCCGTGACTTTTTTCTATTTATTATTGTTGTGCATGGTTGCTTTGACCGTTGTATTGTTGATTCGGGTCGTGGGCTTGATTTTGGTCATTGCATTATTAACATTACCCGCCGCGATTGCATTACAATATGCCATGTCATTGAGTTATATTATGTTATTGGCAAGTGTGTTAGGAATTATCTTCACGTCTACAGGTTTGGGCATTGCCTATGAATATAATTTACCAGCGGGTGCAAGCATTATTCTGGTCGCCGCCGCTAGCTATTTCGTCTCGACTTTAGTCATTCAATCCCTATTAAAGAAAATGAGAGCTTTGCACGAAAGTGGGTAAAGCAATAAAAATAGAGTTGATGCACTTTTATAAAATATATGCTTATTAAAAATATCGTTGTAAGCAAATGAAATTAACATGGCAAACCGCTATCTTAACCAAGAATATCAGCTCTGAATAACAAAATTTAAAAGTCTCTTATTCCTGTTCTCTAAATCCAATCACTTGCTCTGCTAATAGCAAAGTCACAATAAATTGACAACCAATTTGCGGGTCACTATGAACCTCAATTTGCCCTTTATAACGCTCGACAATACTACGGCAAATCGTTAAACCTAAACCCGTTCCTTGCACACCGTCTGCACGATGACTAAAAAATGGGTCAAAGATTTTATCTAGCTCAGCCGCGCGAACACCGACACCGGTATCCTGAATAGAAAAAGTGACGACATCTTGCTCTTTTTCAACTAAATTAACTGTAATTTCACCGCCTTGAGGCATAGCATGAAAAGCATTCTGAAATAAATTCAATACTAACATTCGAATATCACTTTCAGACGCTAAAATACGAAAATCTTTTTGAGTTGGATTCTCAAGCAACATGGTAATATTTTGCTGTTGCGCTTCATAATTTAGTAAAGATACGGTGTCATCAATCACCTCATTCAGAGAAATTAATTGTGAATGTGCTGAGCTGGTTGCGGACAATTTTAATAAACGCTGGGTCACATCAATACATTTGTCAATTTGCTTATCGACTACTCGTAAATAACTCGACATGCGCTCACAATTAGGTTTTTCACTATCCACCTCACGTAATGACGATTGCAAGGCTAAACGAATCGAAGACAATGGATTATAAATTTCATGCGCCACACCTGCGGCTAATTGCCCCACTGAGGATAATTTTTGCTCATGAGAAAACTCAATCGTTTGGGTTAAATCGCGGATAGATTCGACAATAAACAGTCTTTTTTGACCATTGAACTCAACTTGCATCGGTGCTGCACACACTTCAACAGGCAGCTTTTCACCATCATCACGTTGATATTCAGTGATAATTTTTAACGGCTCAAAATTTTTATTAATTTCATGATAAGGACAAATCACCAATGTTGCAGGGCAAGGTTGTTGACGTGCATGACTAGAATGATGACATGTCGTTTGAATACTTGAACCATTTTTTAAATGCAGTTGCTGGTGATAAGCTTTATTCGCTTGGATAATTTCATAATTTTGATTAATCACCCGAATCCCATCAGGAATTGCATCAATCAAGGATTGTAAAAATTGCCGTTGTTCTTTGGTTTCACGCAAACTCTGTTGTAAATTCTCTGCCATCAAATTAAGTGATTGCGCCAACTTTCCAAGCTCATCACGACTATTATTTTCAATTCGAGTGGATAAATTTCCATTTGCAATAGCGGTCGTTGCCTCTGCCAATTCTTGAATCGGTGCTAATACAAAACGGTGCATAAACCACACAACTGCCAGAATCGACAACAGTACAACAAATAATCCCGCGCCAATCAAAGCCCAAATACCTTGCTCTGCTTTTTGTTTAATCGCCCCACCGTCATAATCAACAAACAAAATGCCATTAATTGGATTGTCTTGAATCAAACCATGACATTTAATACATTGAGGTTTGTTATGTACGGGATTAATGCTGCGCAAGACTTCTTCGCCATCTTCATTAATAATGAATTGGGTCGATGGTTGAAATATATTATTAAATTTAAATCCTGAGCTGGGTAATTCATGTAAGTATTTGCCCAATAAATTTGGGTTGGATGCAAAACGAATTTCTTGCATTGGATTGATAATAAACGCGCTTTTAATATCTTTTTGTTGCCCTAAATGATTGATAATATCGCGCAAACCTTCCAAATCTTGCTTGAGCATTGCATTTTCTAAAGAGGCTTGCAGTAGGCGGTTGACGCTGGTTGAGGCTGTACTACGTTCTTGGGATAATTGCTCATGATAAAGTTGTTTAAATAATAGTAAAAATATGACCGAGGCGGTTACTAAACAGCCAACGATGGTGACAATTAATTTGCGTCTTAAACTCACAGCAAGCCATTGCATCATTTTGCCTATCATCACACTATATCCTCTATTATCTTATCAGCATGATGCTTATTTTTATTTTTGGTTATGCTGGGAGAATTGGTATTATCCGTGTTTCCACGTTTTGAAAGCGTTCAATTGCTTAATCATATATATTTAATGGAAAAACTGCAATTTTTACGCATCGAATTATAATACACGGAAAGTATGCAAAGTTTGAAAGTTTTAGCGGGATAATAATTATGTTGGTTTTCAGCTAATTAATTGCGGCTGTGGAAATTGATAAGGGGCTGGATAATCCACTTTATAAAGATATAAACCATGTTCGGGTGCTGTTGCACTGGCTTGTTTTCTATCGCGTGCATCTAATACTTCTTTTGCCCATTCTGGTGGTTTGATTCCGCTACCAATATCTAATAAAACGCCTGCAATATTACGCACCATGTGATGTAAAAAAGCATTGGCTGAAATATCTAAATAAATGTGGTCATGTTGTTGTGACAGATTCAAATATAAAATCGTGCGTACGGGATTATGCGCTTGACAAGCAACTGTACGATAAGATGTGAAATCATGTTGACCCATTAAAAATTGGGCGGCTTTTTGCATTTTAACAATATCTAAAGGTCGATATTCCCAAGTGACTTGTCTAGCATGTAAGGCGGGGCGACTTAAACGATTGGTGATAATATAACGATAATGGCGGGCTTGGGCTGAAAATCGAGCATGAAAATTATCATCAACCGCTTGTGCCCATAAAATACTAATATCTTTTGGTAAATTTGCATTTGTCCCTAATATCCAACTATGTGCGCTACGCTCCACTTCTACATCGACATGAATCACTTGACCTAATGCGTGAACACCTCTATCAGTTCGACCTGCAGAAATAACATTAACAGGATGGTTTGCCACTTTTGCAATCGCAACTTCGACGCGTTCTTGAACACTTAGACCATTTTTTTGTTTTTGCCAGCCAACATAAGAACTGCCATCATATTCAACACCAAAAGCAATACGCATTACGACATCACCATTATTACAATTAGGCTAAGTGGATATATCCATTGCCAAATAGGAGGGATTGGCAGTTGTGGAATTTCAAATTGAGATAACGGGGCTTGCTGTGCACGGTCTGCTACTGCTTGAAATAATAAGCTTGCACGTTGGGAAATCTGTGCAATGGGGTTGGGGGCATTAAGTTTAGTCTGTTGTTGATACAGTTCGTTCACATGATTTAATGTTTCAAGAGTTAGAGCTAATCGTATCGCTAAAGTTTGTGCGTTGAAGCCAATAATATGTAAGGGTTTAAACCACCATTCAATGGCAGCAATTAAGGCATGAATCGGCGTTGCAATTAATAATATGTGAGCAGTGAAAACCATGAGAATTAAAGTAAAGGTTTTTTCAATCGCAATCAGCAAACCCGTTTGGCTCGGAATCCAAGTCAGGTCTGCACCATGAAACCACAAATGTAAAACAAATAAAGAGGTGAATAACCAACGTAAACGTTTTAATAAATATCGTAATGGCTGCCAATGTCCGTATCGCCAAAAGTAAATTAGCAACGGCAAGCAGCTTAAATATAACAGCGACTTGCCCATTGCTAATCCCATGACTAATAAAACAAAACAACCAATACGAATAATTGGATGCAAGACAGTTTAGAGTTCCGCTAACATTTGTTCTGCACGACTTTGTTGTTCATCATTACCTTCTTCTAAAATTTCACTCAAAAGGCTACGTGCAGAGTCCGTATCATCCATATCTTTATACATTTGCGCTAAGTCAAATTTACCGCTGACTTCATCAGTAGTGCCCAATCCTAAGTCAAGCCCATCATCACTATCAAGATCATCAGTTTCACTATCTAACTGACTAAGCAAACTATCTAAATCATTATCATCATCAAGCCCTAAGTCTGAGTCACTGAGATCAGTAGTCCCTAAATCATCATCCAGACCAAGCCCATCATCTAAATCAGATCCTAAATCTAGCTCGTCACCTAAATCACCACCGAGACCAAGGTCATCATCTGAATCCATGCTTAATTCATCGTTGGTATCATCAAGTAAAGCCGCTAAATCATCATTGTCATCATCAAGGTCATCGCCCAAGCC
>JAYQWJ020000447.1:0-2488 GCA_035829175.2 Candidatus Albibeggiatoa psychrophila | reverse complement strand
CTCCTCAAACTTAACTTTGGCTATTGAGCTGATGCAATTCTGCTAACAATGCTTTATCTTGCTCCCATTGCAATCGCAATCTCTCATAAGATAAATAGGTTTTAACGCACACTAAAGTCTGGGGAGAACCGCTCCGCTCAGTTTCATGGGTCATATCACACTTGTGCTTGTTGATTTCTTGATGCAAATGTTGGCGACGTGCTTTTCTGACTTTAAAGCGATATTCTTTTTCACTGGGTGAACGTAAAAAGACCTGTAATTTTGTGCAATCTTCACATTGACAGCTTAAAGTCACATTTTGTTTCCAATCCATTGGTTTAACAATCGCTTGTGCAGTGGCATTTTGCAATTGGATAACACAATGACGATATAATTTTTGATAGGCAGGACAATCTATACCCACATATAAAGGCGCAAGCTCTTTTAACATTGGAATCAAGGTATTATGCAATGAATAACCGCTTGTTTCCGCACAATAATATCCAATCATCTCATTCAATAAATCATGTTGTTCAAGCTTGTGTGCTGCGTTAAACAAATTAACTAATGCTTTCGGAAGTGGTTGCTCAAATTCTTGATTACGATAAGCTTTAACGAAATAGTCATGATCATTGAATGATGATAATTTAGTTTTGCTAGCGATAATATCATTGGCTTTGAGGCTGTTTAAACTGTTAACAGTCAATTCACAACACAAAGTCTGTTTTCCCTGCGTCATATCCTTTTTATCAATGCAGGATTTTTCCAATAAATCCATAAAGTTATACAAATTAGGATTTTGCTTGGCACTTGATAATAATATAAGTTCTTCTTCAAAATTAACCCAAGCATACTTGCTATCCAATTTAAGCATCGCATCATGTAAATTAATAGGATAATACTGACTTAAAAGAGAGTTGATAATCTGGCGCAATAATGATTGGTCATCCAGTATCAGCAGGGTTTCCAATAGCGTTTTAAATAATTCAGCCACGCTTGGCGTGCCGCCTGTATAGGTCATTAAACGTTCAGAAGTGCTCCATTGTTCAATAATCGCTTTAGCAAACATCTTGCACTGTTCGGCAGGCGCATGTTCTCTAAATAACATTTGATGCAATTTTGGAATCGTTTTAATAATGCCTGCTTTGGCTATATGATGATAGCATTGTGCTTGAGGCCAAATCACCAATGCCGCTTGATGATACCAACGCTCCATTGTTGCACCCTCATTCCCCGTGGCTTCTTCAATTTCTTGTTCATCAGCAATTCTATCTGTAGAATCAAATTCTGCAAATACTTCTTCTTCATTCACTGTTAGATTACCGAAATCAACTCTTTGATTATCAGGCGTAATCCAACCGTCTATGGATAGCATCGAGTCAAACACTTCTTCCATTTCAGCGTCATCTTCATCCTCATAATAATCATATCCAACGTCACCAGATTCCCATTTAGTCAACATCGCCAAATGTAAATCACAATTACTTTTTTCAGCGGCTTCAAGCATGATGTCAAATTTAATCACATCCGCATTTTTCAAGTGGTCAAGATAAAATCCTACTTGGCTGTAGCGATGTTCTAACATCAGAACTAATTTTGCCGTTGTTGCTTGTTTAAAATAATCATTCAGCAAATCACTCAGTTCATCAATCAAATGTGTATTATTTGGAGCAATAGGCTGTTTTTTTACATTTTCTAAAGCCAAATTATAGATTAAGCAGCAACGATAACCTGTTTGTATTGGTTTGACTTCATGTTGACAATCAGCATAAAACGCCGCGTATTGGATTTGATATTGTTGATTTTGACCGCCAAATTCAAACTGCTTTTCAGAACCGCAATGCCGTACAATCAGCTCACCACCTTCATGTGCCGAAGGTAAAACAATCACCAATGTCGCAAACATATTGTCTATTTTTTCAGTATCACGGTGTTTGGTAAAAAAATCATCTTTGCCATAAATGAGCATTTTATAAAGTTCGTGATGTACTTCACTGTCACCTAAGCCCAGTTCTGCGGCAATTTCTCTAACCGTATAAGTCAGGATTTCTTCCCATTGCGGGTTATGAATCGTGATAGATTTTGCGTCGATTTGCCAAGTGCTACGGACTTCAGCATCTAAAACGGTTTCTTCACCACGTCCATAAGGTGCTTGCTCACAATGCGGAATAATCTTTTCAATTTGTTCTGGGATAATCGGCAAACCAATTTTGCCAACTTGATTGATTTCTAAATCTAAAAGACAGGGTTGTATCTCGCCATCCACCGCAAAAGTACCCGGTCGTTCAATGTCACGTAGAATGTTTAGTATTTTTTCCATTACGCCAATTACCGCTCCTAAAAACCAATGATAATCTATAGTCTATTCACATCGTCATTAATTTAGCCTTGCTATTTGAAATAGCACGGTCTAACAAATCTCTTATGTGCGTTTTTCGGTGGGCTGTAACGTGTCCTCACCGTCACTTTTTAAGTTAATCGCTGCATTTAAATCGCGGTCTATTTCTAA
>JAYQWJ020000446.1:0-7296 GCA_035829175.2 Candidatus Albibeggiatoa psychrophila | reverse complement strand
TGATTATTAAATGCGATCCATTGTCCATCGGCATAAATGTATTGCGTATTATGTTATCCTAGTCGTTGAGCAAGGAGTCACCGTGAAAAATACTGAATTCGGAGTCTTTTACGCAGTGCAGTAGCATGTTCATTCGGGCGAGGTTGTAGGTGGTGATTTTTTTTCTTGGTCATAGATTTGACCAATACCGTGTGCACCTAATTTGTTGCGGATGTTGAGCAGTAGTGAGCCAGAGCCGCAGGTACATGGGCGCAAAATTTTTTATTCTGTTTAAGACGCAGAGCGTCTAGGCTGCATTCCAACGGAGACCGTTGGAACGAGAGCATGATTTTTGTGATTTATACACATAAATGATATTCTATACTCCTAATATATATATGAAAATACTCTGTTTATTCTTTTTATTTTTACCAATTTGAAAATCCCAATTTTTTTGAGTAAAATATATGAAAAAATACGATAATGGACTTATTACTTTAAATTCTCGTATAAGCAAGCAATTATTAATACCTGAAATCTCTATTGTAGAAATGACCCAATTGATTGAAGCAGGTCATATTGTTGTTTTAGAAAAGGTATTTGATAAGGGGAAATTATTAAATTTACGGCAAGCTGTATCAGACTGGGCAGAAAAAGAGCCAGAATTCCCCATTACAAAAAGTGCCAGCATTCCTGATTTAAATTATCATCGAAAAGACTGTGTATCAGATTCTAAGTACATGTCCCGCCTATTTCACCAATATGGATTTTCTGATTTAGATAGCTTGGATAATGAATTAAAGCAACAACTTATTCATGTTATAAATCCGTTGTTAGGCTTGCAAAATCAATTGGCCAATACAGATTATGACTTATCAATGCCAAATTGCCGCTTTAAATTTTACAAACATTGTAGTGGCGGCGGTTATTTCCAAAAACATTCCCACCCTTATATTCCACAAAAAGTGGCATTTTTCTTAAGTTTATCCCGTTTTGGACAAGACTTTAATCAAGGTCACGTAATCTTTGATATACCTTTTGGTTCATTAGAAGTTGATGAATTATTTGAAATGGGCAATGTCATTTATTTTAAATATGATTTACCGCATGGTGTCACTGCTGTAGATGAGCAAGCAAATATAGATTGGACATCAGATAAAGGTTTATGGGTGATGTCAGCCGAATTAATCACTAATCATGAACAATCTAAAATTGTTGCCTAATGTCTTCGTTGTCTGGTCAAAAAATAAGTTTATATATTCCTGATATGCCATCTACACAAGCACTTATTCCTTGGCTAGAGCAAATTGAGGCTAATCGTTGGTATACTAATTTTGGTCAACTTAATCGCATTTTTGAAGCAAAATTAAGCCAACAATTCGATGAGCAGGCGCAGCTTGTCACAACTGCAAATGCCACTTTAGGTTTGGAATTGGCTTTAATGGCTTTGGATTTACCCAAAAATGCACAAGTCTTGATTCCAAGTTTCACTTTTGTCGCTACTGCCACGGCGGTTTTACGAGCGGGATTGCGTCCACTGTTTGCCGATATAGATGCGAATACGTGGTTGCTTACGCCCAGTTTGAGCTATGATGCAGTTCAAAAACAAGAGATTGCGGCAATATTGCCTGTGGCGGCTTTTGGTTATCCACAAGATGTTGAGCAATGGGATATTTTTACACAAAAAACAGGAATTCCAGTTCTTATTGATGCGGCAGGAGCGTATGGAAATCAAGCCGTTGGCAAAACAACATCGATTGTTTTTAGCCTTCATGCAACAAAAACTTTGGGAATTGGTGAAGGCGGTTTAGTTGTGAGTAATGATACTGCATTAATTCAAAAAATACGTCAACTGACAAATTTTGGGATAAATGACTGTAAATCTGAATTTATTGGTACAAATGCCAAGTTGAGTGAATATCATGCTGCGGTAGGTTTAGCGGCTTTAGAGCGTTGGTCGCATACTCAGCAACATCGGCAACGATTGGTTCAAACTTATCAATATCGTTTAGATTTACCTATTGTTTATCAAACTCAGAATCTCAACAAAATCATTTGGTCAGCCTTTGTTTTACGCTTTCCAACTTTGGAAAATGTCACAGAATTGAGCCAATTTCTACAGCAGCGAAATGTGACAACACGACGTTGGTATTATCCACCCTTGTTTGAACATGCTGCATTTCAAAACATAGCACATGCAGATGAATTGTTGACGACTCGCAAAATTTCTCCACAGTTATTAGGTTTGCCTTTTCATCATTTTTTAACTGAAGAAGATATTGAGTCTGTATGCAAAAGTTTACAGGCTTACTCCAAATGAAACTGGCGATTATGCAACCTTATTTTTTGCCGTATATTGGTTATTTTCAGCTTATTTATGCTGTTGATAAATTTATTATTTTAGACGATGTAAATTATATTAAAAAAGGTTGGATTAATCGAAATCGAATGCTATTAGATCATCAGGCGCATTTATTTACATTACCACTACAAAAATCTAGTCAAAATAGAAAAATCCATGAATTAAAATTAGTTTGTGATATAAAATGGCAAACTAAGCTACTCAAAAAATTTGAGCTATCTTATAAAAAAGCCCCTCATTTTGATTTATATCCAATGTTCCAGGAAATAATCAATTATCCACAATTGCAGCTTAGCGATTATATTTTTTATAGTTTGCAGAGAATATTAGATTATTTAGATGTTCAAACTGAATTAGTTAAAAGTTCAAATATTTACCAAAATCAGCATTTAAAAGCGCAGGACAGGATTATTGATATTTGTCAGCAAGAACAGGCTAAAACTTATATTAATTTGATGGGAGGGCAGCTATTATATGATAAAGACACATTTGAAAATGCAGGTATCCAATTACAATTTATTGAAACAAAACCTATTATTTATAAACAGTTTAATAATGAATTTATACAACATTTATCGGTGATTGACCTACTGATGTTTAATTCAATTGAACAAACTCAATACTTTTTAAATCAATATCAACTTATATAATTATGGCAAAAGTCATCATTTTTGGAACATTAGATACAGCACAGCTTGCTCATTATTATTTAACTCATGATTCAGAACATGAAGTTATTGCATTTGCAGTGTCTCAGGATTATTTGCAATCGAACACTTTTTGTAATTTACCTGTTGTAGCATTTGAAACCATAGAGCAAGTATACCCACCTGATAAATATCAATTTTTCGTACCGATGACAGGTGCAAAAATGAACAAATTACGTGAACAAATTTACTTAGAAGTCAAAAACAAAGGTTATCAATGTATATCCTATATAAGTTCAAAAGCTACTGTCTTTGCAGAAACTGTGGGCGAAAATTGCTTTATTTTGGAAAATTGCGTCATTCAACCTTTTGTTAATATTGAAAATAATGTGATTTTTTGGGCAGACAGCTTTATTGGACATCATTCTTATATTAAGTCACATAATTTTATAGCAACAGCAACTTGTGCAGGACATTCTATTATTGAATCCTATTGTTATCTTGGTTTAAGATCAGCGGTTAACAATGACTGTCATGTTGCCGAAGGCACTTTTTTGGCTGCACAAAGCTTACTAACTCAAAACTCAAAACCTTGGCATGTTTATCAAGGTTCTCCTGCTAAAATGCGTAACATTGACAGTCGCCGTTATTATCGATAATTTATGAAAAACTCTTTGACTTTAAAACAAGCAATTGATTTAGCCACTCAATCGTACCAAGCGCAAGAATTTGATAAAACTCAAATAATTTGCCAGAAAATAATACAGCAAGCCCCAAAAACTGATATTGCTTGGTATTTGATGGGAATGGTTGCCCAACATTATCGACAATATGAGCAAGCGATTCATTACTTTCAAAAAAACATAAAAATTCAGCCTAAAGCAATAGATGCTTATCAACAATTAGCCAATGTGCTGACCTCGCTGGAGCAACACAGGCGTGCGCTTAAATATACCAAAATTGCGCTTGAAATGCGGCTTGCAACTAAACCTGACGTGGATAACCTGATTAATGTCATTTGTAATACAGATGTTCAAGCTTGGCATCAACATAAAGCACAATTACAGGCTTATGGACAATTATTGGAACAAACGGGCTATTTTAAAACTTATGATGCCCAGAAATTACAAAAAATAGTTAAAGCATTGCCTATTTCTCATATTTCAGAAACCAAAGCTTCTGAAAAAATAGCTTGTTTAATTGCATTGCTGGGCTTTCATAAAACATCAAGCAAAACATGGAATAAGACTCTATTTGATAATGTAGTATTAGCTTGGTTTAAAAATGCGTTTGAGCTGAAATATTATGATTTAGGATTAGATTTAGAAAAACTTATTTATTCTAATTATATTCAACAAATAGAGACAGAAAGTCATTTTAAACAGGCTTATATACAATTGATTCCAGCAATGCGTGAAGCAGGATTAAAACAAAAGTCTGCTCTAGCTAAACTTTCTATTCCAACACTGCAACAGCCTTATAAAATTGGCTTTTTTATACATAATGCAAGTTTGCTGGCGCATGTCCAAGTATTAGTCAATATGTTAGAAGGACTGATGCAGATGGATAAGCCTTTGTTTCAGCCGTACGTCTTTATTTTTGAAGGTAAAAGTATAGAGTTGGAACAGCGTCTACAAAATAAATCGATTCCAGTAACTTACTTAAATCAGCATACATCTTCTTTCTATCAGCGTTTAATTTTATTACGTCAGCAAATACAACAAAAAAATATCCATGCGATTGTTTGGACAAGCGTTTCTTCTATTATGTCGTTTGCGTTTGCGATGCAAGTTGCGCCTGTACAAATTTGGTGGGCAATGAAATATCACGAGATGGCATTACCTGAAATTGATGGCTATGTCACTAATAGTAGTGTTGAGCAATTTAAGCAGATTGGTTCGAGACTGTGGCGGGCTGGCGGTGGGGCATTTTCAGCAGAGGAATTATATCAGGCTGATTTTGCAACGGAAGCTGAGAAAATTAGAGCTTATTATTCTGCATTTGATATAATTTTAGGCAGCTTTGGACGTGAAGAAAAATTAGATAGTTCAACCTTTATAACTGCAGTGATTCAAATTTTACAAAAATATCCTAAGGCTGCATTCTTATGGACAGGTCGCCATCAACTCTCCAGTATTCAACAACAATTTTCTGATGCTGGCGTAGCACAACAATGCTTTTTCATTGGCTGGGTTGATACGCGTTTATATGCCCAAGTGATTGATATTTTTTTAGACAGCTTTCCATTTCCTTGTGGTGTGACATTAATGCAATCAATGGCGGCGGGTAAACCTTTTGTATGCCATGTGAGTCATGAGGCGGAAGGCACAGGCACACAAGATTTAATTTATCAATTGCTTTATATGGGTAAGGGTTTAGCCGAGGCACAAGCATTGGCACAGGAAACCCTACAAAAAGGTAAATTTTATTTTCGCGCAACAAGCATTGAAGAGTATATACAATTGGCTTCAACTTTGATTGAGGATAAAACATTGCGTGAAGCAGCAGGTCTTGCCCAGCAGGCATTTTCTTTGGCTTTTTTTCAGAATAAACAACTGTCTGCACAACGTTTTGGTCAGCATTTCATCGAGATTATTAATGAGTCGTATGCAGCAATGGGTTAAAATCTAAACGATATTGAATAGTGGTGCTTTACAAAAATTATTCACAATATTGCTACTCGCATTTCCCTTCCCCTTTTAAAATCATAATGTTAATTGTACAACTAAGGAAGGAACAAAGCAAAATAGAGTCCTTAATTTAATTGCAGGATTTAGCTATTAATCCCAAGCTAGGCATCCAATCTTCAATAAAATAATTGGGAAAACGATACATATTGACTTTCAAAGTTAAAGGGAGTTGAAATTCTGTGGGTAATTGTCCTGCAATTGCAGTTTTACAGGCATCTTTGATTTGGACTTGTTCAGCAAAATTGTTACTTAAATTTAATAAACTACTACTCACATTTTCGGTTGGTGAATCAATTTGCACATTGCCATCAATGCCTAATTCAGAAGAAGCTGATACTAAACTCAGTGGATTTTTAATAAATTGTTCTGCTGCAATGCGAATATTACCGCCTTGACCTTCATACGCTTGCGCAATCAGTTTGGCGTTATTCATCACTAAAAATTGTGCATTATTGATGGTTAAACCACCGCCATTGCCGACACCTTCTAAAACACTGGTTGAAACTTGACTGTTATTGAAATAAGCCATTTTATCTACGTTGAGCGTGATTGCTCCACCGCCGCCACTCACCGAACTAGTGCCGATTTCCGAGCCATTAGTAAGTTGAATGCTATTGGCAGCATTGATGGTAATTTCACCCGCATCACCACCACGAATTTGTGGTATCCATTTTCCATCGGCATATAAAAAGGCATCATGTCTGCCATTACCAACATCCGCGACTTTGACTAAATCGCCAGGTTGGACATTGAGGGCATTGCGTTCTGATAAGGTGTTGACACGGTAGGTTTGACCTAAATTTATCCATTCATTACCCGTGTAAATAGTGCTACCAGTCGGCAAATGTGCAATGTGTCCCGGTTGAGTTAACAGGAGATTTTCCCTTGCGGAAATGTCAGGCACTTCCATCACTTGCCCAAAACGTACCCAGCTCTCACCATCAAACACAAAACGGGTAGATTCTCCAGCGTTGTCAACATCCACTTGTGTGCCGGTCACTAAATCGGTGCTGGCGGCTAAATCTTGTAAAGCCGTTGTATCAGAGATTTGATAATATTTTATTCGGAATGTTTTACCGCTCATTAATCCCACATTGGGTCCATCCGAGAATGTTCTGGTCACATAAACAAAATCTGCTGATTTGCCATTGCCCATATCCTTGACATGAATCAACGTACCGTCGGCATAAGGAGGCTGCACACCATCCACAAAACTCAAGCCCTGTAATGAAAAATCGGGTTGTTCCAAAGTGACTTGAGTATGCTCATTAATTCGGGTCCACGTTTCTTTTCCATGCTCATAGTTAACATAGATAAAACGTGCCACTTGGCCATCCCCTGCATTTTCAACGATAAACATATCACCATTTGATTCTAGGTTAATTTGTTCAGGCAAGGTTTCCATGGTGGCCATATCTGCAACATGAATAATTGGCATAAGCTTTAATAGCGTCTTACCAAGACTAATTTGATAGATGGATTTACCATTACCAATATCCTTGGTTTTTATCACCGTGCCTGAACCAATAACCGCATTATTTCGTGCTTGTATGCTGGCAAAGCTCAACTGATTGTTTAAATCACTGTTAGAACGAATTAAGGCATCATCACTAAGTAC
>JAYQWJ020000445.1:0-3056 GCA_035829175.2 Candidatus Albibeggiatoa psychrophila | reverse complement strand
ACCTCTCAATCCACTTGCACATTGATTAAACAGCCTTCCTGATTAAACGCTTTATGATACGCCCAGTATAAACTCAAAATCGCCCCAATTGAGGTTGCGGCTGAAATCATCAACATAATGACAATTTGATATTTTGCGGCATGAATTGGGTCAGCCCCTGCGACTAATTGCCCTGTCATCATCCCCGGAATAAACACCAAACCAACCGCACTCATGCTATTAATTGTTGGCATCAAACCTGCGGATAACGCTGTACGCAAACTAGGAAAAGCCGCTTCCCAAGGCGTTGCACCTAAGGCAACCCATTGTTGAATTTCATCACCGCGTTTATGCAAATCATCAAATAAACGTTCCAAAGACAGTGCAATTCCATTCATTGAGTTTCCCAACACCATGCCGCCAATAGTTAAAATATAACGCGCGTCATACCAAGGATCGACTTGAATCACTAATGTCGTTACCGAAAATGTGACGAAAACCCCTGAGATCACCACAGCCGATAAGGTTGAAAAGAAAATTTGTGGCGGTTTGTATTTCACCCGTTGCAGTAAGACCCGTGCGGTCATCAGTAACATGAATGTGAATAAGCCTAAAACCAACCATGGTTCATTGATTTTAAAAACCCAAACCAATACAAAACCCAGCGCAATTAGCTGTAAATAGGTGCGCACGGTGGCAATCAACAAGGTTTTCATCAAACCCAACGACAAAGCAATCGATAAACCGCCTGCGATAAAAATAAAAAGAGTAGCTAAAAAAAGTTGTACCCAACCAATATCAATTGCGTTCATCTGTTATCACCATACGTCCATCACCTTGTAAATGAATACGTTTATCACAGCTTAAATCACCATGTCGTGTAATCAAAACCGTTCCATCTTGGGCACAAAATTGTTGTAAGCGTTGATAAATTAAATTGGCGGTATCCGCATCCACATTTGCCATTGGTTCATCGGCTAAAATAATCTGAGGTTGGGTAATTAATAACCGTGCTAAGGCTAAACGGGCTTGCTGACCGCCTGATAAAGTATTGGCTTGTTGTTGTAAATTAACCGAATTTAAGCCTAATAAACCCATTTCTTCGTCAAGCTGTTTCTGTGTAGGCAACGCTTTATGCTGCACTTGAATATGTTGTAATGGATAAAGCAAATTTTCCTCAACTGTGCCCACAAACATTATCGGTTTCTGCGGTAATAATGCGACCGATTGCCGCCATTGAGTCGGTTCAATACTTTGATAAGATTGATTATATAATTGCAACTCACCTGCTTGAATTGGAATTAAACGTGCCAACGCAGCCAATAAACTACTTTTTCCTACGCCTGAATCCCCTGTTAAATGAATAAACTCACCGCGTTGCAGCTCGAAATCACATTGTTCACCCGATAAAATAGGTTTGATATTCTGTCCTTGCCCACGTTGCAGGCTGATATTTTTTGCTTTAAGTGCGGTCATTTAAGTTGTTTTTTTGCAATGAGACGAATGAATATAATTATACCGTATTGAAATGAAACAAGTATTAATGCTTAGTCTGATTTAATCTATTGTCAAGCTATTGATGTGGCGTTGGTTCTTGTAGAATAGACTGATACTAAAACAACAAAGGTGATGAAATGGAGGAAATTATTGCAAAGGCGGCGGCGATTCGTCTGGTGATTTTTGATGTGGATGGCGTATTGACAGATGGCAATATTTTTATTGGTGATGGGGGAGAAGAATATAAAGCTTTTTTTTCGCGTGATGGCTTAGGCATGACGATGTTGCAAAAAACCGGGGTGAAAATCGGCATTATTACGGGTCGAACTTCAAAAGTGGTATTACATCGAATGCAATCACTTGACATTCAGCACGTTTTTCAAGGTCAAACAGATAAAATTCCTGCATTTAAACAATTATGTGAGGAATTAGATGTACAAGCTGAGCAAGTGGCTTATGTCGGCGATGATATTATTGATTTGCCTGTAATGAATCAAGTGGGCTTAGCTATTGCGGTTGGTGATGCGCATCCTTTGGTAGTTAAACACAGCGATTGGCAAACGCATTCAGGCGGTGGTCGTGGTGCAGCGCGAGAAGTGTGTGAATTGATTATGCAAGCACAAGGCCGCTTCAGCGAGCAATTAAGTCGTTACGGATTGTAATTTATCACCGCCAAACTATTCACTAAAACAAGCTCAACATTGATGAAATAACTAATACAACCAATAAGTTGATAATTGTTCATTGATAACTGATCATTGTTAATTGTATCATACGGCAGCAAAAATTTAGGATATTGGTCTTTTTTATGAAGATATTAATTAGCAATGATGATGGTTATCTCGCACCGGGCATTTTATGTTTAGCCGATGTTTTAGGTAAAAATGCTGAAACCTTGGTTATTGCACCTGATCGCAATCGCAGCGGTGCAAGTAATTCTCTCACCTTGGAATATCCTATCAGAGCCAAATCAGCCCCGAATGGATTCTATTATGTCGATGGTACGCCGACAGATTGTGTACATTTGGCAATTACAGGTTTGATGGATTCCGCGCCTGACATTGTGGTTTCGGGGATTAATGCAGGGCCGAATATGGGTGATGATGTGCATTATTCAGGGACAGTTGCCGCAGCGATGGAAGGGCGTTCATTGGGTTTACCCGCGTTAGCTGTTTCTTTGGCAGGTAATAATAAGCAGGATTTACAATACTATGCAACCGCCGCTCATGCCGTTGAGATTTTGATTCAGCGTTTACAAGCGAAAAAATTAGATTTACCCGATGATACGATTTTAAATATTAATGTGCCTGATTTGCCTTGGGAACAAATTGCAGGAATGCAAATTACACGTTTAGGTAAACGCCATCGTTCATCTCCTGTGATAAAAAGCCAAGACCCGCGCGGACAAGCTATTTATTGGATTGGTGCAGCGGGTTCAGTACGTGATGCGGGTGAGGGAACAGATTTTCATGCGGTTAAACATGGTTTTGTTTCGATTACGCCATTGCATGTAGATTTAACCCGTTATTCCGCATTAGACACCATGAGTAATTGGCTTGGTAGTTTTTAATTGATTCTGG